>CAUZEO010000046.1:0-20597 GCA_963578625.1 Kiritimatiellia bacterium
AACAACCAGGCATCTCCGAGGCGAACGAGGGGGCGACCGTCGCAGACATACATATCGTGCCGGGTCAGCATCCAGCGCTGTAGCATGGGTAACTGTTGCGCTCTCCAGCCACGTTGATTCCACAAGGCAAACGAATCACACACGCCGGCAATTCTCGCCGTAAGCACAAGATAGGATTGTACGGAGGAGTCGTGCATGATATCCTGATGCAGTCCCGAGTCCGGCGGCGCGAACGCATTGAGCACAGTTGGATGCGCCACGTCGTCAGGCATCAGCTCCACGTTGAATCTCGTCGTCGCCTTTTCCCGCGGCGCATGGGCCCCAACCGTGCGTGCCGGCGCACCATAATCGGAAAGAACTTGCGAAAGTCTGCTGTGCCTTGGCCCGACTTCAAGAATCGGGTTTGGTAGCGACTTCAGAACATCGGAGAGCGACTGAACGAATTCCTTGCTCAGCCCGAGACGAGTGTCTTCGTTTTCGCAGGGAAGCATCCAGTTCGATCGCAGTGGGGCTTGCTCGATTTCACCCTGTATAGAGTGAAAAGACGGCATCTCAAGGACATGGACCTTGGCCTGTCCCCGGACTTCCTCAATGCCCGTTGCGTATCTGCTACTCACATTATGTATCCGCTGCGCGTAGGGAGGTCTCTCGCACCGTTTGTGGCACGCGAATTCCCTGGACCACCGCGCGAATTGGCACTCAACCGTGGCGCGTTCTACGCCAAGCCAGCAGGAATGCCATGGCCAATTTGGGCATCCGACATTCGCACTCGCAGGACCTTTCGGGCCTCCTTTTCTGCGAGCCGATTTGGCCGGATGTTCGCAAAAATTGAACCGTTATCTAACAGACCGTTTGTGCGTGCGCAAGGGTTTGATGGAAGCTTTTTTGATTTTGATTTTTGGTTTTTTTTGGGGGGGATCACAGGGCGGTGTCCTCACGGCTAAGTGAGTTGTCCTTAAGAAATAGGAACCCCTCGACCGTATCGTGCGAAATGTATGTTTGGTAATAAGGTGGTGGGTCGTAGTGTGGTCGCGAATGCATGCGCTACGTTTGTGAGTGCAGGTTTCAGTCTTCCAGTTTCAGGATCATAACACGCTGGCTGGCAGTGATGTACATCCTGAAACCTGACCCCATTATTGCTCTGATGGCGTGAAAAATCTGGCCCAGCCAGGGGCCCTGCTGACACCTGAAACCAATTCCGTCGCTCACAGTTTGAACACTCCGATCCCGAACCCCACGGCCGGAGGCCGCAAGGCCATCACGAAACTCCGCCCAGCGACACATGCTTGGTTTCCAGAAATGCGTCTATGCCTTCGGATCCGAGCTCACGGCCCCACCCGCTTTCCTTGATACCGCCAAATGGGCATTGACTGGTGGAGGGGGCGCCGTCATTGACTCCGATAGAGCCGGCGTCCAGACGTTCGGACACCCGGAATGTCCGGTTGAGATCTTGCGTAAACAGGTATGCGGCCAGTCCGAAGCACGTGTTGTTCGCCCTCTGTACGCCTTCTTCTTCCGTCGAAAATGCGGCAAATACCGCCACCGGTGCGAACGTCTCCTCGTGCATGCAAACTGCACTTTCCACGACATCGGCAAGAACGCCCGGTTCAATAAAGTTGGCGGGCAGCCCTTTGATTCGTTTTCCGCCGCAGAGAAGGCGGGCTCCCCTGGCAACGGCGTCATCGATGTGACGTAGCGCCGTGTCCACGGCCGCTTCGTCGATCAGCGGGCCAATCTCGGTCCCGTCATCCAGTCCGTTTCCGACCTTCATGGCTTTGGTCTTTTCAACGAATTTTGCAAGGAACGCCTCGTAGATTTTTTCCTGCACGTAGATCCGGTTGGATGCGATGCACGACTGGCCGATGTTGCGGAATTTTGTGATCAGCACGCCCTCCACCGCCTCGTCGAGATCCACATCGTCAAACACCAGCACCGGCGCGTGGCCGCCAAGTTCCAGGGAAAGCGGTTTCACCGTCTCGGCAGCGCCTGCGATCAGTTTCTTGCCCACCTCCGTCGAACCGGTGAATGTGATTTTTCGGCAAAGTGGATTCTGCAGGAACTCTGCGCCGATATCGGAAGCGGATCCGAGAATCAACTGGTAGACCCCGGGAGGAACACCGGCCGCCTCGACGCATTGAGCAAGCGCAACCGCCGAAAGAGGCGTGTAACTCGCCGGCTTATGAAGAAACGTGCATCCCGCAGCTAGCACCGGACCCATCTTCCGGCAAGCGAGGACGAGCGGAAAGTTCCAGGGACAGATTGCGCCGACGACGCCCATCGGCGTCTTGATGACGAGATGCCGTTTTCCCGGCACCTGGTGGGGGATGATCCTGCCGTAGGTGCGTCGCGCCTCCTCGGCGAACCAGCGAAGATGGTCCGCCGCCATACCCACTTCGCCTTGGGCCTGGGGAAGCGGCTTGCCGTTTTCGAGGGTGATGGTGCGGGCGATTTCATCTTTGCGCCCCTCGAGATGGTCCGCGACCGCAAACAGATATTGGCCTCGCTGTTGGCCGGTGAGGTTCCGCCATTCTTCGAATCCTTTGTGAGCGTCGGATACGGCGTTCGCAATTCCCGGTCGGTCCAGCGCGCAAACGCGGCCGATCAATTCATGGTTCGCCGGATTGTGGACGTCAATGGATGCGTCGGTGGTGATCCATTTGTTGTTCAGATAGAGAGGATGTGTCGTCATTTGAATTCTTGATTTTCGATTTTTCGATTGGGGGCAGGTGAGCAGGACGCACGTTTCCTGATACATACAATCAAAAATCAAAAATCAAAAATCAAAAATGCCCCAATGGCTACTTTGCCGACCCTGCAACTCGCAGGATGTGGCGCATGGGCTCTTTGATTCGTTCAAGAACTTCCCTGGAAACCCGCCAGGGGTGCCCGGCGTGTTGATTCTCGGCAATGACTTCCCCGGTCAACTCCACGTACCTCGTCCGGATCAGCGTTCCCAGGTTCACCTTGGCCAGTCCAAGGGATATACATCGTCGTACGACTTCATCCGCCAGACCGGTCGTGCCGTGCAGTACCAGCGGAATCGTACAATCCTTGGACAGCCGTTCCAGAAGTTGGAAATCCAGTTCCGGCCGGCCCTTGTAGAAACCGTGCGCCGTACCGAAACCGACCGCGAGCATATCGATGCCGGTCTCCGTGGCCATTCGTTCGACTTCTACGGGATTCGACAGATTTTTCACCTCCGTCACGCTTCCATCCGGGTTGAGCTTTTGCAGCTCTCCGACTTCCGCCTCCACGCTGACGCCGGCCGCCCCGGCTATCTCTACGACTGCACGGGTCTGAATCACATTCTCGTCGATTGGCAGGTTGGATCCGTCGATCATCACGGAGGTGAAACCTGCCTCAATGGCACGGCGGCAGGCTTCGATCGATGAGCCGTGATCCAGGTGAATGGCCACCGGAACCGATGCCTGCTCTGCGAAATACCGCATCGCAGTCCCTGCATACTCGAATCCGCGATAGGCGAGATTTGCCTCGTACGCGCCGAGGATGACGGGGGCCCGCTCCTCCTCCGCCGTTTCTACGACGGCGCGGATCAGGTCGTAGGTTCCTCCGTTGGTGTTGAGTTGTACGATGGCGTTACCGCGTTTGTAAGCGGCGTTGACGATGGATGCGGAGTCGACGAGAGGCATGGGAGGGATTTTCGATTTCGGATTTTTGATTTTCGATTTGGGGCATGTGCCCTGTTCCGGCCACTTCATACAATTTAAAATCAGAAATCCGAAATCAAAAATCACATCGGACGGATCGGTCAGATCGGTCCCATCTGCTTTACCTTGCCCGCATTGTGCCCATCTCGATTCGGATTGCGACCTTTGCGAGCGCAGTAAAAACGAACAGTCCGGGCGCCCAAATACCCAGGGGCACGAAGATTTAGACCCAGGTTGGGCCGTATTCCGCGGTTTCTGGATTTGGATTCCGAGTTGATCCACGAAGAGTCGTTCACGCTTGAGCATGACCTGGATCGGGCGCAGCTGCGATGGATTGGCGATCGCGTCGAGTCGATCATGGGGCGCCAGGCCGTGACCTGGGGCGCGGGGAGTTGATATACTCACACGTGAGGGAGAGCGACCAGCGGGACTACTGGCGCGAAGTGATCTACGGTCGTAGCAGAAAAAGTGTGAGATACGCGGGCCAAACGGTCGCTTCAATGATCCAGCCGGTCACTGCTGGTGATGGAGCGGTTTTTGAAATAGATACGCCGCGACTGCTTTGTAATTGTACCCTGACCGTCTACATACTCGATCACGACCGAAAGCCTCCAGATATCGTTGATCATTCGCGCCCTGGAGAATTTCGTGACCTTGCCTTGGAATCCGGCCCGGCTGTTTGATGCTACGTATTCCACAATGGATGGATAAATACCGGTGAATGGGTAATGGTACGGCTTTGGATTCAGCGGCGGGCTGATTCCGATGATTTGCAGGCCCTGTTCCCAGATCGAATATCCTTCCCGAACACTGTAGACGGTTGCGAATTCCAGGACGTACCCCTCCCCGTTGCAGGTAGAACAATCTTCCTCGAATTGAAGTGTGCCCTTGCCTGCGCAATTCGTACACAACGGCTTGCTCTTGCCCAGGCTCGATTTCACCAATTTCCACTCCTGCCGCCCGGAGCCCTTACACTTGGGGCAGCTTTCTTCCCGATGTTCGACCCGGGTGCCCTGGCAGGTTGGACATTCATTCCGAGCGTCCGGGACCTCCCTCGAAGTGACTTCAACCGCCCGCCATTGGGCGGCCGTGTACCCGATCGCGGCGATACAGGCCACAAAAATCGCGATGATGACTATCTGTTTTACGCGTTCCATGAAGGACAAGTCTCCGCCGTTTCTCCGCTATTGAATCCGCAGTCGGCCCCTAATCCAAGATAATCCGGAAGCAGTGCCACATACCCGTCCGAGGCGTAGGCAAATCCCAGGATCGATTCGAAGCCGAGGTTGGATGGGGCCCGCGCGTCTTCCGTGAAGGTCCCGTGATGATAGACGGCCAGCGGCGAACGTTCGTTGGACTCGATAGGCACGCCGATGAATCCGGATGCCCCCGTTGCATTCCCTCGTCCGTCGATCGCATGATAGACGACACGCAAGGCTGCGACTTCGTAGCGGGTCGGCACGAGACTACCGATAAGATCCGCGGGAAAATCAGAGGCAAAAGCGGTAACCTGGGCCGCAATGGTTTCGGGCGATCGAATTTTGAGTAACTCGACGGAGATCACATCGCCGCGATTCTGGGCCGCCGCCGAGGGCATCCAGAGGGCCGCGAATATCAGGAGTAAAAAGATGTACTTCATGTTTTCCGGAGATCCTTTCGCTCAAGTCGGGCAGCACTGTACTCCTTTTTTTGAGGCGTGGCCATATCTGAGCGTAAGTATTTCCGACGAAATGCGTTCGCTACGAAAAGCTCGAAGTTCTCTCTTCAGCCCAGATCGCCCGCATTTCTTCACAACGGCCGAGCAATTCCTGGAGGGTCCCGATGGCTTCGATTTTTCCGTCCTTAAGGACGACGATTTGATCCGCCCGGCGAAGAGCCTCCTTGCGATGTGTTGCTACCAGGCACGTCGTGTTCTCTACGGCAAATAACTGGCGCCACAGTTTCTGCTCCGTCTCCACATCCAGGGCGCTGGAGAGGTCGTCTATCACGTTCAGGGACGCTTCCCTGATGATCATGCGGGCCGCCGCGCCCCGCTGAACTTGTCCGCCGGATAATTTGACGCCGCGGGTTCCGACCAACGTGTCGAGACCGTCCTCCAGTTTGACGATGTCGCTTTCAAGCACCGCTAACCGCACCGCCCGCTCCAAGGCATTCGGCTCATCGGGAAGACCGAGTTGAATGTTGTATCGCAGCCGGTCGCTGAAGAGTCGCGGCACCTGCGGCGTATAGGCGCAGTGCGGCGGAGTCATGAATGTGGACGGGTCTTCGACTTCATTCCCGTTCCAGATAATTTTTCCCGAGTCTCTCGGTATCAGCCCCAGCACGCTTTTCAACAGGGTTGATTTTCCCGCGCCGATTCTACCGGTAACTACGGTCAGGGTGCCGGGACGAATCGACATGGAGATATTTTCGATTCCCGATTGGGTAGAGGGGTATAGGGAGGTGAGGTTTTTAATTTCGAGGGAATGAAGATCGGCGGAGGGTTTTCTGGCCGGGTGTTCAACCTCGGGGAATTGTCCATTCAGATAGAGGGGCGCCGTTTTCAGCAGGTCTCGCGGGTCAAGACCTCGGACCAGCTCGCATAAGCGGTCGAAGGAGACGCCGACCCTCCGGTGCTGCGCAAGCATACGCCCGAAAAAACCCATGCCAGTGGATATCCGCGGGAGGAATGTGACGAACAGGGAGAAATCACCGACGGTGAACGTTCCCGACCGCATGCTTGCCGCGACCATGAGCAGGGTGATGCCGGTGGCCACGTGGATCATATTCACGTTCACTGTTTCGAGCAACTCGGTGAAGAGCGTGTCGCGAAGCGCGGCGCGGCGCCTGGATTCATTAAGCACCTGGAAACGGTCGAGAACCGGTTCCTCCGAGTTGGTCACTTTTACGGCCTGGATTGCGCCGAACAATTCGCCGATGTATCCCGTCACCCGGCCTGCGGCGCGGCGTCGGGCTTTACGGTAGTTCCGGATGCGGTTGCTCATCGACTGAACGATGATCAGGATCAGGATCATGGGAATCAGAATGATGGCGGTGACGCTCGGGGCGATGGAAAACATGATGCCAATCGAGACCAGCGCAAACAGCGACATCCCGGCGAAATCAGTCCAGAATTCCAGGTATGCGACGAGTTCCCGGGTGTCTCCCCGCAGACGGCTGATCGCCTCGCCGGGAGAGCCCGGCAGTGTCCGCACGCCCGGGCCGCCCGCGACCCACTCAATGCTATTGCGTCGAATCAGCGAATTGAGTTCAAGATCCACGGTAAACCGAACCCAGTTTCCTGCGGCCATGGTCCCGACGCCTCCGATGCGAAGGCAAACGAGAATTGCCAGCAATGTCCAGGGGCCCAGTTGGACCGCCGCCTGGCCGGTGATGCTGTTGAACAACTCCCGGATCACAAGTCCGGTTCCCAGTGGCCACAAGTGAATGATCAACCACAGGGACGCACAGAGCGTGAAGTACCAGGGACGGTACTGAATCATTTTTCCAAGAATTCGGAACGTGTTCATGAGAAGAGCACCTCTGATCCTGTCCTGAGCAGTTCCGAAAACCTGGAGGACGGGTCGCGTTCAAGCTTTTCCCGCAAGTCGTATTCTCGAATACGCCCTTCTTCCAGCACCAGAATGTCGTCCGCGCGCCGCACCGTGGAAAGCCGGTGGGCAATGAGGATGCCGGTGCGGTTTTTCAGAAGGCGGAGCCATGCGCTATGCAGTAACGCCTCGGATGCCGGATCCAGCCTTGACGATGGTTCGTCGAGGATGACAAGGCCTGGATCCTTCATGAAAACCCGGACGAACGCGAGTAGTTGGGCTTCTCCGGCCGACACACCCTGGCCTCCCGAATAGAGCATGGTATCCAGTCCGCCGGGCAGACGATCCAGCCATGCCCGGATCCCCAGTTGGCCCACGACGCTCTGAATTTTCTCATCTGATATGTCCCGGTTGAAAAACGTAATGTTGTCGCGGACGGTACCGTGAAACAACTGAACATCCTGGGTGACCAATCCGATTCGATGCCGGAGATCGGAGATGTCGACGTCCTTGACGTCGTGACCGCCCACCCGGACGGCGCCTCGCTGCGCGTCGTACAGACGGAACAGCAGTCGGGTGATCGTGCTTTTACCGCTGCCGGTCTTACCGATGATGCCGAGCACCCGGCCCGGGGCCAGGTTCAGGGTGAAGTCCTGCAGAACCGGCACCGATTTCCGGTACTCGAAGGTGGTGTGGTCGAATGCGACGGTCAGGGGGCCGTCGGGCAACGGTTTCCCGCCGTTTTCCGGCAGAGCGCTTCGCAAGTTCATGAGCTCTTTGATACGGGCAATACTGGCGCCGGCGTTCTGCAGATCCTGGAACTGGCGGGTGAGCTGCATGACCGGCATCCGAAGCATTTCCGTGTAGATGTAAAAGAGAAAAACGGTTCCTATGGATACTGCAAAGGCGCGGTGCAGATAGATCCCGACGCCGATTGCCAAAACGTTGGCGAGGGCGAACAGGAGCATGAGGGCGAGGTAGATGCACGACCGAAGCATCCAGGCCTTTCGGCTCAGGTGAAAGTTGGCGTGATTCCTCCGATAGAACCGGTCCAGAACGTAGCCGCGGCCGCCATTGGCCCGCAGGTCATCGAGAGCGGCCAGCTTTTCCTCCAGGAACCCGAAGAATTTCGCCCGGGCTTCCTGCTGCTGCTGAAACACCGGCATGGCAAGATTGCGAAGTTTGATCAGCAGGTAGAAGGTCACCACGGCGAAGATGGCAAGACCTCCGCCGACGATGAGACTCTCCCTGACGAGTAGAGTGACAACGCCGACGCTCAGCAGGATGCTGCCGAGAATCTGGATCAGGAACTGGGAGAAAAAATTGGATAGATTGGTTACATCGCCGTCGATGCGCTCAATCAACTCTCCCGGGGTCCGGTCATTGTGAAACCCCATATCGAGGCGAATGCAGTGTCCCGCAAGATCCCGGCGCAGCTCATTGGTGGAGGACCAGCCTATGTCGGCGCCGAGATAGGTGGCGCTGGCGGAGAACACCTGGTTGGCCACCGCGAGCACGAGGTAGGCTAGCGCGATCCATCCCAGCAGATCCAATTCGATGCCGGCCTGCGCGGAGTCGATGTAATAGCGCAGAAATTGTGGACCCGCCAGTTGGAGTCCGATACTGGTGAAGAGAGAAAAGGCGAGCAGGGCCGCTTTGATCCTGTGCGGCCGCAGGTACCGGTCTAGCAATCGGGCATAGTCGAGAAAGTCCGTATGGGCTTTAACAGGCAAAACAATCGTGTCGACCAAGCGGGACGAAAGACGAGCCTTACGTCAGCGTGATGCCGCCGCCAGCGCCGGGCATGGAGCCGGGCTTGTCTATGGACGGGACGACGATTTTGGAGGCTTCCTGCCTCTGCATTTCTCGCGCTTCTTCAACCATCCGGTCCACCGCTTCCTTGACGGCTTCAGGGAATTTCTCGATGGCATCGGCAAGGGACTCCGCTTCGATGTGGGCCGTCACCGGGAGCACCCCGGCGCGGGACATCAGTTGAGTCTGCGCGACAAACTTTTTCTGCCGTGTCTCATCCACCGAGCCGTCGACCTTGACCGGAGTCAGCACCTGCATCGAAGCAGCTTTCAAGTCGGTGATCATCTCTTCGCGATACAAGCCGGCTGCGTCGACGGAGATGTTATCCAGGTTGATTTTTTCTGCTTCGCTCATGACGGAATCCTTTGTTCCTGTAGATTAAAGAGCCACTTTATACAGGATTCGGGCGTGCGGCGATAGTTTAATTTCGTAAACTAAGAATCTGGTGGCGCTTCGAGCGATGTGGGCTCACACTTGTCTGTGAGTACAGGTTTCGATATTCGACATTCGACATTTTCTGACGAACGGTTCCCTGACCCCAATTTTGACTCTTAACGTTTGAAGAATCCGGCCCAGCCAGAGGACCCACTGGTTCGTGATGCGCAAGATCTTCTGATGCCTGTGACCCGACATTTTTTGGGATACGACCGGCCGCAGATTCAAGCGGTTTGCCGGTTTTTGCTGCCGGACCGGATCAGGACAGCGCCTGAGTTGGACCCCCTGTTGCTGGTCGTACCAACCCGGCGGGCGGGAAGAAGGATCCTGGAGTGCCTTTCTGGCGTTTGCGAGGAGCATGGAACCGGGTTGTTTCCACCATCGATCCGACTTCCGACGGAGTTGGTTCGGCTCGATACCTCCCACCTCGCGTCCCCCGCGCTGGTGCTGGCGGCATGGGTCCAGGTACTTCGAAATGCCGATTTGCGGAGGTTTCCGGCGCTCTTTCCCGATTGTCCACCAGATCAGGGGACTTCCTGGGCGCTTTATGTCGCAGATGTAATTCAACGGCTGCGCAGCGAACTTGCGGAAGGCGGGTTCCTGATTTGCGATATCGTGAAAGACGTAGGCGAAGATCTAACCGAACTAGACCGGTGGCGGAACCTGGCGAGCCTGGAGTCTGCTTACCTTTCGGTCATGGACCGGACCGGGCGAGTGGATCCGTGCACCGCGATGATCACCGCGGCAGCGGATCCGGTGTTGCCGCCCGGCATCCGGCAGATCGTGGTTGCCGGGGTCCCGGACTTGTCCCCGGTGGTCGCCCGATTCCTGATGCGGCTCGGCGATGAGCATTCGATCGACCTGCTCATCCACGCACCGGACTCTCTCGCGGATCTTTTCGATCGCTGGGGCCGTCCGATTCCCGGCGAGTGGGCCGGTCGAACCCTGGAGATCCCCGACGCATCCCGCCGTATCTGTCTGGCCGCGAACGAATCAGCACAGGCTGGCGCGGTGGTCCGGCTTCTTAACGATTCCGATCCCGAATGCAGCGTTGCTATCGGAGTTCCGGATTCCAACATTCTTTGCCCTCTGCGTGATGCGTTGGAGCGGTCGGGATACACGCCATTCGATCCGACCGGACGTGCTTTTCGGGACCATTCGCTCTTTCATCTTCTGGATGCGTGGCATGGGCTGCTCTCCGTCGGGGACTACGCAGCACTCGCCCGGTTCATGAGGCACCCCGATTTCATCCGGTACTACGAACAGCGGGATATCTGTGTTGCCTCCGTTCTTGAACAGCTGGATACCCTGCAGAATCAGCACCTCCCGGCGGGTCTTGATGAGGTAGTCCGCGTCCTCGATGACCACGAAGCGTATTGCGGTGAGACGGGGCGGGAGAACACGTATCCTGAACTGATCAAGGCCATCCGGCTCCTGCGTGATCGCCTGCACGATTTCGAAGAGATGCCCGGTGTCGAGTCGGTGAAGACCTTTCTCAAGGATGTGCTCGGTGATTTCGCCCCGGGACCTGATTCGATGGACGCCCAACTCTTCTCGGATGCTGCAGATCTGGTTCTGTCTGGCCTGGAGGACGTCTCCGAGGCCGAGCGGGCGAACCTGATCCAACCCGGGCAGGACGGGCTACGTTTGCTCATTCATTGCTTGAAAGATGCCGAAATGTTCGCCCGCCGGGTGGATGAGGAGCTTGTGCTTGAAGGTTGGCTTGAAGTGCCCTGGTCGGATGCCCAGTGGCTGATTCTCGCCGGGATGAATGACGAAGTCGTACCGTCGGGATTTCGGGGAGATCCATTTCTGCCTGATTCGCTTCGCAGCAAAATCGGCCTGAAACACGGCGAAGAACGTCTCGCACGCGATGCCTTTCTTCTCGCGGGCCTGATTGCATCGCGTCCTGATCCGGGCGGCGTGACTATACTCTATGGAAAGACGGCCCGGTCCGGAGATCCGCTCAAGCCATCCCGGCTGCTTCTGCGATGTTCGGACGAAGAACTACCCGGGCGTGCGCGGCAGCTTTTCGGCGAAGCGGAGGTTGCGCGTGATGACGTGCCGCCGTCTGTCTCATTTCCGCTGGATGTCCTTGCCGCCCTTGGCCAGGAGGCCGCGGACCATCCGGATTCCCTGCATGTCACCGCATTCGGGACGTACCTGGATTGTCCGTTCCGATACTATCTTTCGCACATCCTCCGGATGCAGGAACTGGACGACCGCAAAATGGAATTGGATGCCCTGGACTTCGGCAACCTGGTTCACTATGCGCTCGAACAGTTGGGGCGATCCGAGGAACTGCGGGTCAGCACCGATACCGAGAGAGTAGGGGCATTCCTTGCGGAGTCCGCGGAACGTTTCGCGTACGGCAGATACAGCTCACACCCGCCTTTGTCGGTGGAAATACAGCTTCGTTCCGCTACCGAGCGGCTTCGAAAGGCGGCGGAGGTTCATGTCGCCGAACTGGCGGCGGGGTGGGAGATCCTCGATGTTGAACGGCGCGTGCGGGGCGAATTCGAGGGCTTAACCATCGTGGGGAAGATCGACCGGATTGACCGGCATCGAGTGACGGGCGCCTGCCGGTTACTCGACTACAAAACCTCCGAGACAGCTGAGCCCGTTGCCAAGGCGCATATCGGCCGGCGCGACCCGGAGAGTCGTCCCTACGCGAGCGTCACTATGGACAAGAAACAGGGAACCTGGACCGGCCTCCAATTGCCTCTCTACCGGATGCTCCTGGAGCAGGATGGGTTTGGCGAAGGCGTGGAGATTGGCTACTTCAACCTTCCCAAGGCGGCGATGCAGACCGGCGTATCCATGTGGGAGAATTTCGATGAGAAGCTGGTCGACCGCGCCGGGCACTGCGCTCGCGGGGTGATCCGCGACATCAAATCCGGCCGATTCTGGCCGCCGTGTGAGTCTGTAAAGTACGACAATTTTGAACGATTGTTTCCCTCGGCCTACGCGGCTTGCGTGGACGAGATTTCCCAGGCGAAGTTGATGCCCGGACAAGAAGGCGGTGCAGCGAGATGACTGTGGGCGAATCCGGAGAGCCGATAGTAGGGCATCTGTCCATTCCCGCATCGGCGGGTTCCGGCAAGACGTTCCGGCTCGCTCACCGGTACATCCAGCTTCTTGCGCTCGGTGAATCGCCGGAGCGTATTGCTGCCATGACCTTTTCCCGGAAAGCGGCGGGAGAGATTTTCGATACCATAGTAAAGCAACTCTGTAAGGCGGCCGAACGGAAGGAAGACGCAGAGGAAGTGTCCGGGCACGCGGACATTTTGAACCACGGACCCGGCGAATACCTGGCGCTGTTGCGGTCGCTGCTGGACTCCATGGATCGTCTTCACGTCGGAACGCTGGATAGTTTCGCGATTCGGATCGTGCAGTCCTTTCCCCTGGAATTGGGCATTACCATGGATTTCGAAGTGATGGAGACGGGCGGTTCGGTTGCCAGGGCCGCGAGAAATGAAGTGCTGCGGGGAATCCTCGAGCGGCGGAATCTGGACGCGTCGGCGCAGGAGGCATTTCTGCAATCCTTCAAGCAGGCCACGTTCGGTCAGGAACAAAAAAGCCTGGGCCGGTCCCTGGATCGTTTCGTGGATGATTTCCATGCTGAGTTCAGGGCGCTACCGGAGGAATCCGGATGGGGCGTAGGGGAGACGATATGGCCCGGTTCCTCCCCCTGGTTGAACCCGGCCAAAGACTTCGACGAATGCGGCCGGTTCCTGCGGGAGTTCACTGCCGCATCGGAATTCCCGGACCGGGTTGCGCAGAAGTGGGTTGAGTTTATCGACGAGGCGGTCGCGTACCTGCCGGGTTCTCCCTGGGTCAATGCCATCAAATACATGATGGAAAGGCTCTTGCCGATCAGCGCGGAGCTACGAGAGGGTCATGCCACGGTGCGGCTGTTCACGACCGACTGCGCACTCAATGCGGAGGTGTGCCGGGCATGTCTTGGCCTCGTGACGCACGTGATGTGGTGTGAGATTCGAAAGAACCTGGAAACCACCAAGGGCATCTTCCAGATCCTCCAGAGATTCGAGGCAATCTACGATGAGCGGGTGCGGAAGCGGGGGAGGCTGACGTTCGACGATATCCAGTTTCTGCTGAGTCCGAACACCGCATCGGGCGGAGGAAAACCGCTGAGCGGTATTCCCGGGGAAGACAGGCTCTATATCGATTACCGTCTCGACGCCCAGCTTGACCACTGGCTGCTCGATGAGTTTCAGGACACCAGCGATATTCAATGGAGCGTCCTGGAGAACCTGATCGATGAAGTAGTTCAGGATCCTTCCGGCCAGCGCACATTTTTCTACGTGGGGGACGTCAAGCAGGCGATCTATGGTTGGCGGGGAGGGAATGCCCGCCTGTTTGACCAGATCAAGAATCGATACCGGGAAACGATCGGCGAGGAACTCTTGAAGACATCGTACCGCTCCTGCGCCCACGTTATCGATTGCGTCAACACCGTGTTCTCCTCGCTTCCCGCGGATCAGTTTTTGAAGGAAACGAGGATCCGGTGGGCGGAGGCATGGGAGGATCATGAGATTGCCGGGGGCAGCGTACCGGACAATGGCCACGTTTCGTTGCTCTCCCCCGCGGCGGAGACGGATCGGTTCGATGTAGCGGCCGGGATTGTGCGGGAGATCGATCCGGTTCGCCGCGGTCTCAGCCTTGCCCTGCTGGTCCGAACCAACGACGAGGCCACGGATCTGGTCAAAGTTCTTCGGGGGAGTTGCGAAGGGGTGCCGGTGGTTCACGAGGGGCATGCGGGGGTACTGGATAGCCCCGTAGTTACCGCGCTGCTATCGCTTTTCAAGGTCGGCGCGCATCCCGGCGACGCCTTTGCGTGGAAGCACATCCTGATGACGCCCCTTGGCCGGATTATTCAGGAGCGCGGATTGACGCGGGAAACCCTGCCGCAGGCAGTGCTCGGCCAGATTCACGTGACGGGTTACAGGGGATTTTTTCGGGACTGGGGCGACGCGCTGGCGCAGGTCGTCCTGCTGGACGAATTTGGTCGTCGCCGGCTCGATGACCTTGTCGATGCTGCAGGTGAGTTTGACGCGGGTGGCACGAGGGATGCCGGCGCATTTCTGGATTTCATGGAAAGTTTTACGTTGAGGGAAGGGTCCTCGAAAAACGCGGTGCGAGTGATGACGATTCACCAGGCGAAAGGGCTGGGTTTTGACGTCGTCATCGTCCCGGCACTGCAGGGGCGGCCCATTCGGGGCGGCGGCGGGGCAGGTGTCATCACCGCGTATGACTCCGAATCCGAGAGACCAGTGTGGACGCTACAGATGCCCCGGAAACTCGTGGCCGAGAGTGACGAAGTCCTGCGCAAAGAGCTCCAAAGGCACGAGGAGGAGAAAAGCTTCGAAGCGTTGTGTGTCCTGTATGTGGCGATGACCCGGGCGCGGCATGCAATGTACATGATTGTCGATCGTCCGAAGCCCACCTCCACTGCTTATCCATCGGCACAATTTCTCCTGGATCAACTCGAGAAGCATGGCGTGGAAGGAGGCGACCCTCCGACCACCTTCGGAGACCAGCCCGCGCATTGTCATTTCGCGCGGGGTGAGTGGGGCTGGTACCTGTCTACATCGGAATTGGAGGCGACCCCGGCGCATGAAGTCCAGGAGCCGGTGCGAAAGCGCGATGCGTCCGCGCGAGCGCTGCCTGCGCGCGCGGTGACCTGGCGCTCCGTGCCTGGGAACCCGTTCACGGACAGGGCGGCGGACAGACTGGAGCTCGGTTCCGCAATTCACAATCTTTTCGAACGGGTAGAGTGGCTTCCGGAAGCCAATCCGATACAGGCGGTTGAATTGTGGAAGGAGACCGCGCCGTTCCCCGATAATGTCCGCGAAGCCGCGGCGAATCATTTTCGAACTGCCTGCGAGGCGAGCGCGGTCCAGGAATTGTTTGCGGAGCCGCCCGCGGGAGCGATCGTGTGGAGAGAGCGGGCATTCCAGGTCATGCTGGAGGAGGGGCTGGTGTCCGGTCGCTTCGATCGGGTCGTCGTGGATGCGGATGACGATGGCATCGCGCGTCGCGCGTCGATCATAGATTTCAAAAGCGATTCGGTTGACGGTTCGGAAGACTTGTCAAGGAAAGCAGAGTCGCATCGCTCCCAGTTGCACCTCTATCGGCGCGCATTATCCAAGCTGCTTCCGCTGGATGAGACGAAAATCGATTGTTTTGTCGTTTTTACCACGGTGGGCAAAGTGGTTGAACTTTATGCGCTGCCTTGACTTCGTGCAGGGCTTTGAAGACAGTCTGCGCCGATGATAAGAACCAAGGTCATAGGCGCCGGTGGATACGGCGGGGTGGGGATTACGGAGCTGCTGCTGCAGCATCCGGAAGCGGATCTTGTCTGTTTCGTCGCCAAGAACGACGTGGGGATGAAGATGAGCGACCTCTATCCCCACCTGACGGGGTACTGTGATCTTCCCATCCTGTCGCCCGACAATCCCGATGCCTGCGAGCCGGTCGACCTGACGATCTTTGCGACGCCGGACGGCATCGCGATGTCTTCGGCGACGGAAGTATCGGCGCAGAAGAGCAGGATCATCGATTTCAGCGGCGATTTCAGATTCCCGTCGGCTTCCTGTTACCGCGAATATGCGGAGCGAATCGGGCGGGATGTAGAGCACAAGGCGCCAGACCTTCTCCCGAACACGGTGTACGGCCTGCCCGAATTGCGCCGGAAAGAAATCAACGAGAAGACCCCTGTCGTCGGTAATGCGGGATGTTTCGCGGTCAGTTGCATCCTGGGTCTTGCGCCGGCGGTGAAATACAAGCTGATCGAGCCCGATACGATTATCTGCGATGCCAAATCGGGGATTTCAGGGGCGGGCAAGAAGCCGAATCCCGCCTTTCATTTTCCTGCGCGATACGACCAGATCAACGCCTACCGGTTTTCCGGGCACCAGCACGTGGTGGAAATTGAGCAGGAGCTGAGTACGCTGGCGGGGTCCGAGATCGCGATCACGTTTACGCCCCAGGTGATTCCGGCCTGCCGCGGTATACTTTCGACGCTCTATGCGCGGCTGGGGGAAGGCGTGAATCTCGCCAAGGTGATGGATGCGTACAAAGTTTTCCATAAGGACAATTACTTCGTGCGGATTTTCGACCGGGATACCCCAATTGGAACGATGCATGTTCGGGGGTCGAACTACTGTTTTCTCACCGTAGATGTCGACGAGCGGACGAGCCGGCTGCGGGTCGTTTCGCACATCGACAACCTGGTAAAGGGGCAGGCCGGTAATGCAGTTCAGAACATGAACCTGATGTTCGGATTCGATGAAAAGGTCGGTCTGGACCGGCCCGGGCAGTATCCCTGAAGGAGGATTTTACTTCATTGGGCACACGATCCCGGTTCCGACCCGAAACGGGGGAACTTGGTTTCGGTTTCATGGGGCGTATGCCCGTTCATCGTGTGAGCCGGTCTTTCACAGGCGCAGGTCCCCGAGCAAATCAACTACCAGGCCCGACTGGAAATCGACGGGCAATTCGTCACGACACGGGGGTGGAGGTCATATTTCGCCTCTATGACATGAGTTCAAACGGCAACCTTCTCTGCGACGAAACCTAGGCCGTGGATGTTGTGGAGGGCGTGTACGCCACCGGCATCGGCGCTTCCAATGGCGTACCCGGTTCACTGACCGCCGCGATCGTCGGAAACTCGCAGGTATGGCTGGAGACGGAGGTGGATGGCCAGACCTTGTCGCCGCGGGAACGCTTGGTGACCGTGCCCTACGCAATGACGGCCGGGACCGCTCTATTCGGCGATGAGATCACAACCAACGAGTCAAATTAAACACCTCGTTGATGCTGGACGTCAATGACTTGAAACTTACGGATGCCGGCGGCGAACTCAGCGCTGATCTCAGCGGTCTGATTAATGATGCGGATGCGGATCCAACAAATGAACTCAACGTTGCCGTATCGTTCAACTCCGGGAACAATCAGGTGTCCCGTGCAATGATGAATCGTGCGATCGCCGCGAGAGGATCGGGATCGCCTGAAAGTCCATCCAGCTTTTTGATGGCGTTTTCTACGAGAGCGTTGGCCATTTCCCTTGCCTTGGGAATCCCGTGTATTCGGACGTAGGTATTTTTGCCGCGCTGGTCGTCGCTACCCACGGGTTTGCCGAGCGTCATTTCGTCGCTGGTAGCGTTGAGCACGTCGTCGGCAATCTGGAAGGCAAGCCCGATGTCGGCTCCGTACCGGGTCAAGGCATCGAGTTCTGTCGGTTTCCCGCCGGCCTCGATGCATCCGATTCGAACGGCGCCGCGAATCAGCATGGCGGTCTTATGAATATGGATGAATTGCAGGTCATCCTCATCGAGGAGACTGCCTTCGCCCGCAAGATCCTCCACCTGCCCCGCAATCACGCCCTGGTGGCCCGCGGCTTGGGCCAGTTCGAGCACCAGTTGCGTGGGGGGGTAGGGGGAGGGCGCGGGGGCGGCGGCGATCCACTCGAATGCGAGCGTCAGCAGGGCGTCGCCGGCCAAAACGGCGATGTCTTCGCCGAATTTCACATGGCAAGTGGGCATGCTCCGGCGCAGGTCGTCGTCGTCCATACAGGGCAGGTCGTCGTGAATCAGGGTGTAGGTGTGGAGAATCTCAAGTGCGCCGGCGCTGTGCATGACTTCATCAACGGATCCGCCGACGGCCTCCGCCGCGGCGATACAGAGGGTGGGGCGGACGCGCTTTCCACCCGCCAGCGTGGAATATCGCATGGCCTCGTGGAGCGTGGATGGACGTTCCCGCTCGGGGGGCAGATGCAGGTCCAGGAATCTGTCCACGAGATCGCGCCGTTCCTTGAGGTATGTCGTCAAATCGATCACTTGCCTAGAATGTAAGAAGTAGATCGAACAATGAAGAACAATGTGCAGCAAAGCCCGGGATTCGTGAAAAATCAGCTTTCCCAACTCCGGCGGGTGCGCCACATTTGTTGTCGCCATGAAAAATTTCATTGTGACGTCCGTCGTGGGGAAAGACCGCCCCGGTTTCGTGAACCTGATTACCAGCCGAATTCGTGAAATCGGCGGAAATGTGGAACTCCAGCGATCCACGCGGATGGCGGAGGAATTTGCCGCAATTATTCTATTTTCTGTTGAAGGCGGAGATTCAAACGTGGCGGCGGCAGTGGAGGCCGTGCAGGGAATCCGTGCTGAGGACACGCTCATTCATGCAAGATCGGCGGTAACCCAGGGCGGATCAGGCGGAGTGAGTGGGACCTCGGCGGAGCTGACCGCGGTGGGAGCCGATCAGCAGGGTATTATCGACGAAGTGACGCTGCTCCTCTTCAGGCGGCAAATCAACATCGAGTCGATGAATTACGACGTCGACAGCGCACCTATGACCGGCCAGAGCCTGTTTCGGATGGAGGCACGCCTAAGCATACCCGACAGTGTCGATATTGACGGTCTGAAGGACGAACTCCGCCAATTGGAGCAGTCCTTGAACTTTGACATCCTGTTCCGGCATCCGTCCGGCTAAAATCGATCTGGCGATCCCGCCCGCAAGGGGGGGATTCTAGGGGAAGGCCTGCCAGTACTCCGATGGGATGTCGTTTTTTTCCCGCCATCCGGTGTGGCCGTCGACGAACACAATATCCGTGCCCTTGTTATGACGATCCGCGACCTTTGATTTTTCGGTTTCGTTGATGTAGACGGGGCGATCATCCGCCACATCTAAGATCAAAATTGTCGTGGATGGATTTGGGATCGTGTTCATTCGCAAAGCGCTATCGTTCAGGTCCTCATTGGAGCCGAAGGAACTCTGCACATTCGCGCCGCCAGGTAATTTATTCTCTGACGGGCAGAGAAGCGTCGGGTTACAAATGCCGGGACCGCCTTGCGAGCCCGGCGACCAGGCGAGCCATGCGGGAGGTTTCCCGGCTACGGAATATCTGGCGGCGACCATGTGGACCCAGTTGCTCGTTGCCTTGTCTACTGCCTCGGGAAACTTATCGTCGTGTGCCTCGGCATGAAGTTGAAACGCGGTCCCGAGCTGCCTCAAGTTATTCATACAGGTGGTTTGTTTTGCCTTTCCCAGAGCTGAGCGGACGGCCGGGACAAGCAGGGTCGTGAGGCCGAAGATAATCATGATGACGATCAACAGCTCGGTCAGGGTGAAACCGAATATTTGCGCGTCGAATTTCGAGGGTTTCCCCTCGATTGGTTTCCGGCCGGTGCCGGAGGCTCTACGAATCAGCATGATTGCCTCGCTCTCCATGGTCTATAGGCTTCTACAACGATACACGGAATGGGGGAATTGGGCAATTCGGGCTGCGGCCCCATTGGCTGGAATGAGGCCATAAAACTGGCGGGAGCGACGGGGCTCGAACCCGCAACCACCGGATCGACAGTCCGCTGTAGGATGTTGGAGTGGGCGTTTTACTTAATGTTTTTGAAGTTCCTTGGCGGCGTGAAACAGGGTGAAGCAGGGTGAGTCGTAGCTTTTTCGTAGCAGTAGCAGCGTGATCATTACCGGGTTAAGAGAAGAGAGAGAGGGGGTATACCCTTGCCCACCCCGCCCCCCTGTTCTCACATTGTATATGTCTCCGGAATTTTTTGGCTTCCGACCGTGGACGTGGGCCAGTGGGGATCATCCTTCTCTGCTGGTTGGGGCTCGTAAAACTGGCCCATGAACGGTGTTAGTCTGCGCACCTTAACCAAGGAGGCAGGCGAATGAAGGGAAAACGCCGGACGGCGGAAGAAAAGATCCGCATATTGAGACAAGCGTACGGAGAACGAACGATCCTGTAACCTGGTGCCCGGACTAACATAACTACTGGGCCAGTTCGGTAAGCCCGGCCACCTTGTGGCCAGTTCCAGCGAAAATGAAATTCGAGTTTAATTTCCGGGTCTTCCAGCTACCACTTCTCGACAGCGCCCAGCAGTAATTTCTGTTCATCTGTACCGTGCTCACGAAGATGGCGGGCCTTGGGCCCTTCGAAAGACTCTCGAGATTTCATCCAAGCGTTTTGGTAGCACATCAGGCACACGCGTCTACGCATGGCGTTGTTTGCCACCCCACGATGATAGATCCAGCCGTCGAACATCACAGCCTGACCCGGCCGAGCCATCACATGTAGCTCATCGGGAAAACGCGGATGACCCGCAGGTGGACC
>CAUZEO010000047.1:0-20432 GCA_963578625.1 Kiritimatiellia bacterium
CAGTTCAGGGTTTGATTCTCACCGGCGGCAAAAGCCGGCGGATGAAAGAAGACAAAGCCCTGCTCCAATACAACGGAAAATCCCATTTGGAATACCTTTTTTCTCTATTGCGGCCGCATTGCGGCGAAGTTTGGATATCCGCTCGCGCCGAGCAGGCCGAGACCGGAGAACGCGCTCAATATCCCAGAATCCTGGATTCATGGGGCGATATCGGGCCGATCGGGGGCATTCTCTCCGCCTTTCGTGAACATCCGGGAGCCGCTTGGATGGTTCTGGCCTGTGATATGCCATTTCTTGACTTCAACACAATCCGACGGCTCGTCTTTTCGCGAAATCGCAATGTTCTAGCGACCTGTTATCTGAGGGTTGACGACAGCAATCCTGAACCTCTTTGCGCCATCTATGAACCCCGGGCCTACGAAAAGCTGCTGGAGGCCGTACGAAGCGGAAACCGATCACCGAGAAACGTACTGGCGTGCTCATCGATCCAGGGAGTCGTCCCGGCGAGCTACAAGACACTGAATCAGGTCAATACTCAGCATGAATACCGCCGTGCAGTAGAAATCTTGGCGGACCAGAACCTCGCCTAACTTTCGGATGCATATGCCTCTATGGGCAGGCAAGTGCACACGAGGTTACGGTCTCCCGCGGTATCGTCAATGCGACCCACCGCCGGCCACACTTTGTAGTTTCGTAAATAGGCCAAGGGAAATGCCGCCTTTTCGCGGGAATAGTCATGATTCCAACGGTCGGTAACGACGTCCTCGAGGCAATGTGGCGCATTCTTCAATACATTGTCGGAAAGGTCTGCTGATCCCTCGACGATGGCGTCGATTTCGGCTCGGATGGAGACTAGGGCATCGCAAAACCGATCGATTTCGGCTTTCGATTCGGATTCGGTCGGCTCGACCATCATGGTGCCGGGGACAGGCCATGAAACCGTGGGGGCATGATATCCGTAATCCATCAGGCGCTTGGCGACATCGGTTTCCGTAACCCCGGCGGTGGCCTTGAAATCGCGGAGATCGAAGATCACCTCATGCGCGACGCGACCTTGATCACCGGTGAAGAGAACCGGGTAGTAGGGTTCGAGACGTGCCTTCATATAGTTCGCGTTAAGAATGGCGACGTGCGTGGCGCGGGTCATGCCGTCCGCACCGAGCATCTTGATGTAGCCGTAGGGGATCAGCAGGATCAGGGCACTGCCCCAGGGAGCGGAGGACACGGCTGGAATCGATTTCCCGGAACCGATGGAAGCCAGCGAGTGGCCCGGAAGGTAGGGTGCGAGCTGTTTGGTAACGGCAATGGGACCCATGCCGGGCCCGCCGCCTCCGTGAGGGATGCTGAATGTTTTGTGGAGGTTCAGGTGGCACACGTCGGCTCCGATCAACGCCGGGTTGGTGACGCCGAGCTGTGCGTTCAGGTTGGCGCCATCCATGTAGACCAGTCCTCCGTGGTCGTGAATCTGTTTGCACACATCGCGGACGCCGCCTTCGAAAACGCCATGGGTGGACGGATAGGTGATCATTAATGCGGCAAGCCGGTCCCGATGGGATGCCGCCTTTCCGGCAAGATCGTTAAGATCAATGTTGCCTCGGTCGTCGCATGCGACCAGCATGACACGCATCCCCGCCAACACCGCGCTAGCGGGATTTGTTCCGTGCGCCGACGCGGGAATCAGGACAACATCCCGGTGCTTGTCACCCCGGTCCACATGAAAAGCACGGATCGCCAGCAGGCCGGCGTACTCACCCTGTGCGCCACTGTTGGGCTGCAGCGACACGGCGTGAAATCCGGTAACTTCGCAAAGTGAACGTTCTAATTCTTCGACAACGCGACGATACCCCTCCGCCTGATCCCTGGGTGCGAATGGATGAAGGTCTGCAAAAGAGGACCACGTAATCGGCCGCATTTCCGTGGCCGCGTTCAGTTTCATTGTGCAGGAACCAAGCGGAATCATGGACTGGTCCAGTCCAATGTCTTTCTGCTCCAGGCGTCGCACGTAGCGCATGAACTCCGTTTCCGAATGGTACAGGTTAAATACGTCCTGCCTGAGAAAGTCCGAAGTTCTCGCAAAATCGGCGGCAAGCGCAGGAGGAGTCTCGAGGACTTCCGACCCGCCGGGACCACGGAAAAGCTCCAGAATACGGTCGATATCTTCTCGGGACACGGGCTCACCCAGGGATATGCCGATTCCGTCAGGAGCGAAATTCAGATTGAGCTGTGCTGAAGAGGCGCGGTTTCTAATTTCTTCGAATTGAGTTCCTTGAAGCGCATCGCGCGAGACGAAAACGGTGTCGAAAAAAGAGCCCGGACACGTGGCGATTCCCATGCGATTCAATTCGCAGCTCAAATGAGCGGCCAGCTGGTGAATTCGGCGAGCGATGGAACGCAGGCCATTCGGCCCATGATATACCGCGTAACAGGCGGCAATATTGGCGGGCAGCGCCTGCGCGGTGCAGATGTTTGATTTCGCTTTCTCACGGCGGATGTGCTGCTCGCGCGTTTGCAGCGCCATCCGGTAGCCGGGACGGCCTTTGGAATCAGCACTCACTCCGATAATTCGTCCGGGCATCTCCCGGACATACGATTCCCTGGCCGCGAAGAATGCTGCATGCGGCCCCCCGTATCCCATGGGTACTCCCAGCCGCTGCGTACTCCCCAGCACAACATCCGCCCCCATCTCCCCGGGCGGCCGGACCATTGTAAGTGCCATCAAATCGGTGCCGACCGCGACCAGGGCGCCTGCCTCGTGCGCCCGCTGGATATAGTCCGCCAGCTCATGGAGCGTGCCGCGCCGGTCGGGCGTCTGGACAAAAGCGCCGATTTCATCGCCGTCCCACTGGAATGAATTCGGATCCGCAACCTCGATTTCGATACCGAGTGGCTCCGCGCGGCCTTGAATCACTTCGATCGTTTGGGGGAAGCAATTAGAACCGACCACAAAGCGATTTCGGTCTGCGCCCTTGTTCTTTCGCGACTGAATTCGGTGCAGCATCGTCATGGCTTCCGCCGCCGCGGTCCCTTCGTCCAGTAGAGATGCATTGGCAACCTCCATGGCCGTCAGGTCGGTTACCATGGTTTGAAAGTTCAATAGGGATTCCAACCGGCCCTGGGCAATCTCCGCCTGGTAGGGAGTGTACGGAGTGTACCACCCGGGATTTTCAAGAACGTTTCGAAGAATCACGCTGGGCGTAATCGTTTCGTAGTAACCCAACCCGATGAAAGACCGACACTTGCGATTTTTGTCGGCGAGCTTCTGAAGGTGCTCGAGATACTCGTGCTCGGACTGGGCGGGTTGAAGTGAGAGTGGTCGGGAAAGACGAATGGATTCGGGAACCGTCTGGCCGATCAGTTTCTCCAGGGATGCTGTTCCGACGAGAGCGAGCATCTCGCCAACGTCATCCGGCGAAGGGCCTATGTGCCTGTCTGAAAAAGCGTCTGGTCGTTCCGTCTTCGGGCGGTCGGGCATTCGGAGCTTTAATCTCCGTATGTCATGAATTCAAGAACCTGCATGACGACCAGCGCCAGGAAACATACAACTGAAATCAGTGCGAGGATCCCCAACAACGTCGAACCCGATTTTTTTTGAGTGCGGGTAGTATCTTCCTGCTTTCGATTCATGCTCTCACCCCTACCTCTTTCTGGTCCGTCTCGCAATCCTTAACCTGCCGGTGATCAATTCTGTACCTGAAAATCGCTCCTTTTGAACCAAAGGCGAAGCGTGTCTGAAGAAATATTCTCGAACATTCCGTCCGATCTCAGGGTGGAGAATCCGGGATCGGCAAGAAAATGAAATTCGTCCGCCAGTTCATCCGGCAATGCAAAAACGATCATGTCGCTCATGGCCACCCCCGGCTTAAGCCCCATGGAACCCAAGGTTCCTTCGACATGCTCAAGCCCCTGACGCTGTTGGTCTATCAAATAAAACTCACTGTATGAATCCGATATCCGGGATCGTTCCCATGGATTATCAAGGTGCAGAGGCCTGTCCTCCGCCATATTTTTCAGGGTCAGATCGACAATTAGAAATTCCCCGTCCAACATGGCAACGTCGTCATCGATAAAGGCACGGACCATAACCGGGCCGATCCGTACGCCATCGAACGTAATCTCAACCTCGTCTACGATCGCCGATTCGCCAACGCTGATCCGGGACGCATTCTCGGGAATGGAAAGTTCCGGCAACTGGCCGACTCGTTTTGGGGCCTCGACAAGGGCCGATGACGCCGTGGACAGGGGAAATATCCCGCGATAGCCCAAGCCGACGCCCGCCGCGAGCATGGGCGGCATCAAAACGCTCAAGACAATTAAACCGAACACGAGCGGAGTTCGGCGTCGTAACAATACAATCACGCCGATCAGAAGCGCCGCGCCAATGGCGCCAGTGGTCAGGTTGAAAGCATGGGGAATGGCAATTGCCGCACCGATTCCCGCTAGGAGGCTGAGCCATCCGAGCACAAGCAAGCCGGACATCGGAGGTGTGGCGATCGCATCCGCGGTTGTGGAAATCGCCGGGGCCGGCTCGGGCTGTTTCTCTTCTTGCTTATGCGTTTCTTTAGGTTTCGCCACTGGCTGTTTCGCCGAATCAGATGTCGGTCGGCCACCCTGTGCGGCACTCTCCTCCTTCACCAGGCCCTGAACGCTTTTTCCCTGTTTCTTAAGTTGCTGCTTTCGAACCTCCTCGGAAATCTCATTGGCGTCGGGCGAGTTTCTTTCCTCGCTATGCGGCTCTAGTTCGCTCTTTGCGGCGTCGAGATTCTCCTGCACCTTCTTTTCGCGCCGGTCGCTTTCCGCCGCTTGTTTCTGTTGCGATTCTTTGAGGGCTTCTACTTCCCTGTCGAGTCGTTGACGCGTGACATCGAATTCCTGTTCCAGTCGCTTGCGCAGCTCACGCTCTTTGCGTACCTCCTTCCGGACGGCATCCGTCTCCGCGGATGCGGAGTGCATTTTCCCGGAATCATCCCGGAGTTTCGCGAGCTGCTCTTCGAGCTTTTGGCGGTCCGCTTCCGATGATTCAAGTTTTGCGCGCAACTCAACCAGCTCTCCGTCCGCCGGAGCGCCCTTTTTCAGGGCGTCCAGCTCAGTCCACAGGCGCGAGATTTCCGCCTGAAGCGCCTCCGTGGCGGAATGGAGCGTGGAGTGCCTCGGGATCATGATCCGGGATTCACACTTCGGACAGGTTATGTTCTGTCCCCCTTCGGTGGCGTCCACCGATAACGTTCCCTTACAAACCGGACATCTGAACCGAAGATCACTCATGAACGATCTATCACAAACATTTTCTCTCCTGGCGGCGGGGTACTGAACCCGCCTGCGGGCACTCCGCCTAATACTGGTACCCGTCTTCCCGGGTCTTGAAAAGCCACATCGGCGCGATTTTTTCTTTCCCCGGACCGAATACTCCGTATATCACAACCCGCCCGAGGGTTCTCGGAATCAAATGAATGCTAAAGGATCCAAGATTCAGCGGGAATTTTAGCCCAAACATGAAATCTTCTCCACGAGCCGTAGCCGCCTTGCTGGTCCAAGACTGGCTTACCAACGGCCAGTCGCCCGATCTCTCTGCCCTGACCGATTCCACCCAGCGCGGCGTCGTTACCGAGATCGTCTTTGGAACCATCCGGCGGTACGGCACTTTGCAGGCGCTGCGCGCGCATCTGGCGAGCAAAGACCCTGCCCCGGCGGTAGAGGCAGTACTGCTCACCAGTCTCTATCAGCTCGTTTACCTGGACCGAAAAGATCAACACGCGGTGGTCGATGAAGGCGTCGAAGCCGCCAAGAGGCAGGCGGGCGCGTGGGCCGCGCCCTTCGTAAATGCGGTTCTACGCCGGTTTACGCGCGAACGCGAAAGCTGTCTCGAGTGGCTGCACCGCCAACCGATTGATGTGCGCCATTCCCACCCGGAAGCGCTGGTAAAACGGTGGGGGTACTGGTGGCCGGAATCCCGGGTCGAACAGCTCGCGGACTGGAATAATTCTGCGCCGCGTGTCGTTATCCGGGTGCAGCGAACGCACATTTCGATGTCCGACTTCCTTCTGAGGACGAAAGAAGCAGGTATTTCGGTAACGCCACATGCTTCCGCGCCCGATCAGTTCGCGGTGGTCGATCGAGGCGTTGCCGTGCCGGATCTTCCCGGATATTCAGACGGCTGGTTCGTCGTTCAGGATGCCGCGACGGCCATCGCGGTTTCGTTTCTTGATGTGAGCCCGGGCCATCGCGTACTCGACCTGTGCGCTGCGCCGGGCGGAAAAACGTCGGCCCTCGCCGACCAGATGCGGGGACGCGGGGTACTCGTGGCCGTGGACCGGCGCGCCGACCGCCTGCTACTCCTGCGCGACACGCTTTCGCGTTTACGCCTGGATGCGGTGCGGGTCGAAGATGCAGACGGGACCGATCACCGGGCAATGCAGGACCTCATGAACCGGCATGGCATTTTCGGGTTCGACCGAATCCTGCTGGACGCGCCCTGCACAAACACCGGTGTGCTGCGGCGTCGCGTGGAAGCACGGTGGCGATTTTCGAAGCAACGATTGAATAACGCCGCGCGGCTGCAGAAACAGCTTCTAAACGGCTGCGCGGGGCTACTGGCACCCGGCGGAGTGCTGGTTTACAGCACCTGCAGTCTTGAACCGGAAGAAAACTCCGGCTTGATTTCCGGCTGGGTAAAGGAAAATCCGGAATATTCCCTGCAGCGAACGCGCCTGAATATTCCGCCACATCAGGATATGGACGGCGCATTCGCGGCGCAAATATTCCGTCACTCGGCGTGAACGATCGTGCCTTTCTCCGGTTCTGCCTCCCCTTCTTCAACGTCGCAGTACGCTACTTTCTCTTTCACTTTCGCGACGCTCAATTTCCCAATAACTTCGCCTTCTTCTTCATCGAGAATTTCCCCGGTGTCGGGGTCGAGAAGCACTTCCCCCTCTGTTTTCATTACCAGGACCTGCCCTACTTCCAATCCGTAGGCGGAACCCCGGTTAATGATCACTTTCCCGTTGTCCGCGGTTTTAATCACGCTTCCTTCAAACGGAAATTCTTCCATTGTTTGAGCGAAGAACAAGGCGGCCTGGGTGATGGCGTCCTGGGCTGCCTGACCGAGCGGCGTTTTCTTAAAGCCGCCAAGATCGACTCCGAAATCCGCGCCGGAATATCCAATATCGAGCGCCGTACCCGATGGCTTCCCCACGATACGTTTTTTGTTCACGATTTCACCGGTGGTCGTGTCGATCAGCTTCGCGATGATCGTCACCCGTGCCTGTTTTTTCTTCAGGCCTACTTTAAAGCCTTTGATCCGGACGGCGCCATCTCCGCCTGACTGTGCTGAATCAACTTCCGTGATCGCGCCCGAAGCCAAGTATTTTGCAGGACGGAGCATGCCGGTCTGCGCCACCTTCTTGGCTCCCGCGGTCCGGCCACTGGCTGCCAGGTCCTGCTCCTCGATGACATTCCTTAATTTCTCGCGTTCCACGAGCACGAAACGGCCGGTATCGTACAGGGAGGACTCCAGCATGGCCGACAGGTTCTGGCCTAGCTCCCACTTGCCCTTCCAGCCAGCCTCGTTTTTAAAGTCCTTCACCCCGATTGCATGTTTGAGGCCCTTGTACTCGGGCAAACCGAGGTCAGCATCGCCGTCCTCGGTAGCCGTTTTACTTTTTCCCCATAGTGCGCTTGCAGGGGCGGCAAGCAAAAAAGATACGACACAAGCGCCAAATAGACAGATTTCGTGTTTCTTCATCGACTTATTCCTCCAATTTCAGCCACGATCTTTTCACGCTGAGAAGTATCAGGACGACATCGTGAAATCAAGCAGGGGTGCAGACCTTGGTCAGGACGGTCCAAAGTCTGGAAAAGTTTTCCAAGAACCGGAACGAATGCTATCACCGGAGTGGCATATCGAAAATGGAGGCGAAATGATTGCAAAACGAACCCTTTGTATTTGCGCTGCAGCGAGCTGCCTGACCGCGTACCCCCTTTGCGCGGAAATCGATCTACTTTCCGAGGTTCTGGCCGAAAACGAGGCGTCATCCATTCTTCTGGAGCAGATGGAAGAACAGTTGGCGGAGAGGGAGGAGGCCGAGCCGTTTGCCGGTCTGCTGGAAGTCGATGAGGCACCGGTTGTACCCGAGGCCCCGAAAAGCCCTTCGTTTCTGGTGATCGTACCGGAACGCGTTGACGTGGAATGGTACTGGTATTTTTATACTGAAGAATCTCAACACATCGTACAGACGGAAATCGAGAAACGGCTCGTGCGCGATGGACATACCCTTCTGGAAATCGGCGGCGAGGCCATACTGGGGGCCGATCTGACCCTGGATAATATTCTAAAGCGACAAACTGCGTTGGACATCGCGACGCGACTGGGAGCCACGCACCTTATTCACGGACAGGCGACAGCGGCACCGGCGAGCCAGAGTGTGGCGTATGGAGTCACCGTCTATCGTTCGAACGCGGACCTGCAGGTTCGGGTCGCTGATGGGAAGATGCTGGCGGTCGAAGACGCCTCGGCAACCGGTGGAGCCGAGGCCCAAAAAGCGGCGGGCCGCGCCGCGCTGAAAGATGCCGGGAAGAAACTCGCAAAAAACGTCGGACGCGCGGTCGAAAAGATCCTGCAGAACGACACCAAAAGCTGAGGCAGGGATCCATACACCATGAAATACTGGAATTACCGATATGTCCGAACCTTGGTCGCGGCATCCGTCCTGTTTGCGTTACCCGCATGTGGCCCGAACAGAGATGACGCGAAAAGCACCTTTGTCACCATCGGCACGGGCAGCGTGACCGGAGTTTATTATCCGGTGGGTGGTGCGATCGCAAAGATGGTAAACGAAAAACACAAAGAACTGGGAATTCGCGCGTCGGTGGAATCGACCGGCGGATCGGTTTACAACATCAACGCCGTGCTTTCCGGCGATCTGGAGTTCGGTGTTGCCCAGTCCGACCGGCAGTTCCAGGCGTGGAGCGGGGTAGCGGACTGGGAAGGGAATCCTGCGGCGTCATTGCGCGGAGTGTTCAGCCTGCATCCTGAAATCGTAACCCTCGTCGCGGCGGACGACTCCGGCATCCGGACCCTGGAGGACTTGAAGGGCAAACGGGTAAACCTCGGGAACCCGGGCTCGGGATCTCGCGGTAACGCGATCCAGGTTTTGAAAGCCGCGGGCATCGACCCGGAAGTGGACCTGCTGGCGGAGTCATTGAAAGCGGCCGACGCGCCCAAGATGGTGCAGGACAATCGGATTGATGCGTTCTTCTACACGGTAGGTCATCCCAATGGCGCAATGCAGGAAGCCACGGCAGGAAAACGAAAAGTTCGGTTCATTCCGATCACGGGGATGGAAAAGCTCCTGTCGGAGCACACCTATTATACGATGGCGATGATCCCTAAAAAGGAACTCTACCCCATGGCAGCCGGAGAGGAAGACGTCCCGTCCATCAGCATGGTCACCACGGTAGTTACTTCCGAACGGGTGAGCCTCGAGACGGTGTATGCCGTGACCCGTGAGGTCTTCGAGAATCTGGATACGTTTCAAAAGCTTCACCCGGCACTGGCTAACCTTACGCCGCAGCGAATGCTTGACGGCCGCACCGCGCCCCTGCATCCGGGCGCAGTGAAGTATTTTCTAGAGGCGGGAATTTCCGTGCCGTGACATGGCGGGGAGCGCCCAGGACTATCTCAAACACGAATTCGGTTCGCGCACGCTTTCGGGCACGGCCGGGATTCTGATCCCCGGCGTTGCCGCGCTCTGGTCCCTATTTCAGCTCTCTATTGCGAAGGAATTGCTCCTCGATGCGACCTGGGTCGGCTGCATCCATCTCGCGTTCGCAATGGCCCTTGTCTACCTCTGCTTTCCCGCCTTCAAAGGCGAGCGATGGAACCGGAGGCTTGGGGGTCGATTGTCTTTTCTCACCAGGACGGATTCGGTTCCCGTACTCGACCTGGTCCTGGCGGCATGCGCAGTACCGGCAGCGCTCTATCTCGCCGTGGATTACGATGGAATCGGACAACGCCTCGGCAATCCCATTCCTCGCGATTATGTTTTCGGAATAGTGCTGGTGATTCTCCTGTTGGGGGCCGCGCGACGCTCCCTGGGACCGGCGTTGCCGGTGATTGCGAGCGGATTCATTCTCTACAGCTTCATTAGCGAATGGATGCCTACGATCATATCCTCCAAAAACGCATCCCTGAGCAAGGTGCTCAACAAGCTCACGATGACCACGGAAGGAATCTTCGGCACGCCGCTCGACGTTTCCGCGAACACGGTATTCCTGTTCGTCCTTTTCGGAGCGATGCTGGAGAAGGGCGGCGGGGGACATTATTTCACGCAGCTCGCCTTCTCAGCGCTCGGGCGATTTCGCGGCGGGCCCGCCAAGGCCGCGGTGCTTGCCAGTGGGTTAACCGGCATGGTGAACGGGTCGAGTATCGCCAACACCGTCACCACGGGCACTTTTACGATCCCCCTGATGAAGCGAATGGGTTTTCCGGGAATTAAGGCGGGCGCCATTGAAGTCGCGGCCAGCACCAATGGCCAGTTGATGCCTCCAATCATGGGCGCGGCGGCGTTCATCATCGCCGAGTACTGTGGTATGACGTACCTGGAAGTGGTACGTGCCGCGTTTATTCCCGCGGTTATCTCTTACCTTGCGCTCCTGTACATCACTCACCTCGAGGCATTAAAACTAAACCTGCAGCCGGTACCGAAAGAGGAGCTACCCCCTTTTTGGAAGACATTCTTCGAGGGGATTCACTTTCTAATCCCGCTGGGGTTCCTCATCTATCAGCTCGTGATTGCCCGTCGCTCCGTTCAGTTGTCCGCCTACTACGCGATCCTGGCACTGGCGGCGTTGATGGTCGCCCGAACCATGATCGCCGGGAGACGGGAAGGTTGCCGAGCCGGCATGATTTTGAAGCGCGTCGCGCTTGAACTCTGGGAGAGTCTCGCGGCCGGAGGCCGCAACATGATGCCGATCGGCGTGGCAGTGGCCGCGGCGGGGATCATCGTTGGAATTGTCACGCTGGGGCTCGGCAGCGTGATTACCGAGGTGATTAGCGTCCTGTCGGGAGGAAACCTGGTCCTGATGCTATTCATTACTGCCATTGTGAGCCTTATTCTGGGGATGGGGCTGCCGACAACGGCAAATTATATCGTTATGGCGACGTTGACGGCGCCGGTGATCATTGTGTTGGCCGGGGACGTCGGTTTTGTGGTTCCGCTAATTGCGGCGCATCTGTTCTGCTTCTACTTCGGAATCCTCTCCGACGATACTCCGCCGGTGGGCCTGGCTGCGTACGCCGCCGCAGCCATATCCGGGGAGGATCCGATTCGCACCGGTATCCAGGGATTTCTGTATGACATTCGCACCGCGCTTCTGCCCTTCATGTTTATATTCAACACTGAGCTTCTCCTGATCGGCGTCCACACGGTGTGGCACGGAATCCTGATTTTTTGCACCGGGACAATTGCAATGTTCGCGTTTGCTTCGTTGACGAGACATTACCTGATGTCACGGAACCGTTTCTACGAGAGTATCTTGCTGATTGCGGTTGTGCTCCTTCTGCTGCGGCCGGACCTGTTGGCTTCACTCGCCAATGTGCCACGATGGGCCAGCTACATTGTCGGCGTACTGCTCTTTGCCGGCGTGCATGGTTTGCAGTGGCCACGAAGAGACCACGCTACGGGTTCTTAAACGACGGGTTGACTTCGAGGCCTCTATTCAACAAGATCCGGTCCAATTAGAACCTGCCATAACATCTTATTTTTTGGGGGTGGATTTATGAGGTTATCTCGCGCGCTGTTCTCGATTCTAATCGTCAGTTTGTTCCTATCCTTGCTCGTCATATCATCGCCAGTCCGGGCGCAGGAAGAAGCAGCGGAGGAAGCGGCACCGGCTACGGTGGATGAGAAAAAACCGACAATTCTTGCAACGGCGAACGAAATTATTTTCAAAGTCCTGTTCTTCGACATCGCATACGGCAAAATCCGAATCGGCGAAGTGGATCGCGACGGCGCCCCGATACTCAACACGGATGGAAATCAAACCAAGAGGACCGTCGGACTTCCGTTTCTGGTCGTGGTGCTCATCTGTGGATCCATATTTTTCACTTTCTGGTTCCGATGGATCAATATTCGTGGGTTTAGACACTCCATCAATGTGATTCGCGGAAAATTTGACCGGCCGGAAGACGAGGGAGAGATTTCCCACTTTCGCGCACTGACCAGTGCCCTCTCCGCCACGGTGGGACTTGGAAATATTGCCGGCGTCGCCGTGGCGATTCAATTAGGCGGTCCGGGCGCGGTATTCTGGATGTGGCTGGCCGCCGTATTTGGAATGGCCGCCAAATTCAGCAGCTGCACCCTCTCTCAAATGTACCGGAAAGTAAACGAGGACGGCAGCATATCAGGCGGCCCCATGTATTACCTTGATCTTGGACTCAAGGATATGGGCATGGGGGGCATGGGCAAGATCCTGGGAATCATGTTCGCGATCATGGTGATGGGCGGCGCCATCGGCGGTGGAAACATGTTCCAGGCCAACCAGACCGCCGAGGCGATTACCAATACGTTCAAGCTTAACGATAATCTCGAAATTTCCGCGGAGGGCTACCAGAAACTGCTCGCAGAAAACCCGGACCACATCGTGGCCCTTGAATCGATAGCCCGTACAGTCGACGGTAAAGTTCACGTTCATCTCGGTGATTTAAACGAAGAGCAACAAATCGCCCTCGGCGACACGTTGACGGTGCTGAAGGATCAGGCGGGTAAAACGGCGAACATGTGCGTCGGTATCGTTCTGGCCATTTTCGCGGGCGTCGTAATCCTCGGCGGAATTAAGCGAATCGGCGCCGCGACCTGTCGGATCGTTCCCCTCATGTGCGGACTCTACGTGCTTGCCTCCCTCTACATCATAATAATGAATGCAGGGCAGGTTCCCGCGACCATTCTGCTTATCTTTAAAATGGCCTTTACGGATAACGCCTTTTACGGGGGAATGGTCGGCGTCCTGGTTTGGGGAATCAAGCGCGCGGCGTTTTCGAACGAGGCGGGCCTGGGTAGCGCCGCGATCGCCCACGCGGCCGCTAAAACCAACGAACCGGTTCGGGAGGGGATCGTAGCGATGATCGGTCCGTTCATTGACACCATCGTCGTCTGCACCATGACCGCGCTGGTCGTCATCGTCACCGGCACATGGAATGATCCAACAATTCCTCAGAGCGCGGGCGTGAGCCTGACCACTGCCGCGTTCGGGAGCGCGGCAGATTGGTTTCCCTACCTCCTTACCGGTTGCATTGCCCTCTTCGCGTATTCCACGATGATTTCGTGGTGCTACTACGGCGAGCGCGGATGGATCTACCTGCTCGATCACGCAGGGAATTCGGGTGTCAAAAGCGTGGTTGTGTTCCGGATCGTGTTTGTCCTGGCAATCATCTTTGGCGCCGTAAACCCGCTCAAGGATGTTCTCGATTTCTCTGACGCTATGATTCTCAGCATGGCGTTCCCGAATATCGTCGGCAGCGTGTTTCTCGCCCCCAAAGTCTGGGCTTTGGTCCAGGACTATTGGCGGCGGTTTACTTCCGGCGAGATGAAGCCCGTTAGCTAGAAACTACATAGTGTGCTGCGTACTGTTTTCCACCCGGTTCCAGCGATTATTTTTCGCCGGATGTTTCCTGGGGAGCACGGACAAACAACCATCCGCGGCGCTTTTTGCTGACCGGGTCGGTGGTGTTCATGGCCCCGTAGATGTCATTGGATGCAATCCAGTAGGGTTCCCGTTCGGCGTTCACTTCAAGAATCAACACCATGTCGCGGTCTTCGTTATAATCGGCGACCGGTGAGAAATGGCCGTTTCCGGTGCCTTCGCCGCGAAGAAATGCGCGGGAGAAATTGAGAATCAGGTGATCCCGGTCGCTGTCCTCGTTCTTCTGCAGTGCCGCAACGAATGATTCATACGTACCGATTTCGTCGCTTTCACCGGCGTGCAGGGAATGGACCTCCAGTCCGGTGCGGGTGCGGATCATTTCCGCGAGTTCCCGCAGGGTAAAGCCCATTCGATAGACCACAGCCTGGGTGATGACATGGGCTGTCTTCTCGGTGAACAATTCATCCTGGGTGAGGCACCGTTCCGGAATCAGTGCGTTGTTTACGACGACTGCGGACGCGGCTCCGCAATGGGCCGGCTGCTGCGGAACCCAGTTCCGGCGGATGGGCTGAAAATCAACCGCTTCATCCCGCTGCAGAAGGGCTATACCCTCTTCCGACATCAGGGGAACGGATACCCGCGGCCGGAGAACCACTTCCGCATCCGCGGAGGAGAGGGTCATCAGACAGAGAAGCGTCGAAATGAAAGTTTTGCGCATCGTGGGTATCTTCCTGTTGGTATCACCATACCACACGCTGGACGCTTGTACATCCGTTCATCGGGAACTACAATCGCATCTAATGAATTGCGCACGGATTCAGACCGCGGGCCGCCTGGGAGCTGTGCTTGCCATCTCTTGCTTTCTAGTGCCGTGTCCTTCGGCAATGGTGGAAACCGAGGCGCCCCGCGGCGGCATGGTGGCCGCGGCTCACCCGCTCGCCACGGAAGCTGGAATCAGGATTCTGCGCGAAGGTGGAAATGCGGTGGACGCGGCGATCGCAACTGCGTTTGCCCTGAGCGTGGTGGAACCGGACGCGAGCGGAATTGGCGGGGGCGGATTTCTTGTTCTCTTTGATGCCGGCGCACGGTCCATCCGTACCATCGACTGCCGCGAGAAAGCACCCTCCCGGCTGGAACCCGGGGATTACATGGAAAACGGGGCATTCAAGAAAGGAGCGTTACAATACGGAGGCGCTTCGGTGGGAGTCCCGGGCATGCTGAAAGGGATGAAGGCCGCGCACAGCATGTGTGGCCGTCTGCCGTTCGAGACGCTTCTCGGGCCGGCGATTGAATTGGCCAGGAACGGTTTTCCTATTACAGAGAAAATGGGCCTGCTGCTGGAAAAGAAGTCGGATCTTTTGAGTAAAAACGCAGCCGCATCGAAACTTTTCCTGGTCGAGGCCCGGCCGATTCCAGCGGGTCACTTGCTGGTTCAGTCGGACATCGCGCGGACCCTTGAAGAGATCGCCCGCGATGGGCTTTCAGTGATTTACGGTCGTTCCGGCGCAAAGCGGATCTCCGGCGCGGCACGGCAAGCCGGCGGGGTATTGTCGGCCCGGGACATCCTCCGTTACGAAACCACGATTCGAGAGCCGGTCACTAACCTCTACCGTCAGTACGAAATATTTGCCATGGGTCCGCCGAGCCGCGGAGGCGTTGTGCTATTGCAGGCCTTGAAAATTCTTGAGCCCTATGCCATCTCGTCGATGAACCCTGGGAGTCCGGAATTTCTCGCGCTCCTGATCGGGGCCCTGTTCGAAGGGTACCAATCCGGCGACAAATATGTTGCCGACCCTGAGACGACGGATATCGATCTAAAGGGCCTGCTGTCGGACCGATGGTCGGATGCGGCACGTGAGCGAATCGGCATCCCGGTGCGCCAAACAGAACCGGGCCAGGCGGCCACAGGCGCCAAATCTGGACCGCCATCATCATCCAAGGCAGGATCTTTGGTCGACGATACCGGCAACACGACTCATCTTTCGACCGTCGATGGCGAAGGCAATGCGGTGGCTTTTACACTGACGCTCAACTACCACTTCGGATCCGGTATCGTCGTGCCCGGAATGGGAATCCTGCTGAACAACGAACTGGACGACTTTTCCCTGGTGGAGGGGCACATCAATATTCCGGCGCCGGGCAAGATTCCGCGGTCAAATATGACGCCGGTGGTCATTCTTCGGAATGGAAAAGCCGTGGCAACGCTGGGATCCCCGGGCGGTGGGCGGATCCCTGCCGCTCTCGTAAATATCCTGCTCCGCAAGATCGATTTCGGCATGCACCTGGACGATGCGATCGAAGCCCCGCGGCTCCATGTGGATATTGACGGTGAACGCATCCTATATGAATCTAGAATTCCTCAAGACGCTCTCCTGGAGGCACTCCGAATTCTCGGCGATCCGCTCATCACCTATCAGCTCGAAGAAAAGCCGGCCTTTGATCGATATTTCGGTGGCGCGCAGGGAATCTGGTTAAATGGCGACGAAACTTCCGGCATCTTGTTTGAAGGCGGCGCTGATTCCCGGCGAGACGGCGTGGCGCAGGCTCTGTGACGGACGACGCGACAAGAACCATCGGATTTTGGGGGGCGACCGGTATAGGGGTAGGCGCGATCGTGGGGGGAGGAATTCTCGCGCTGGCGGGTGTCGCTTTCGCAGCGACCGGTCCTTCCGCCATTCTTGCATTCGCGCTCAATGGCGTGCTGGCATTCTTTACCGCTTTCAGCTTCGCGGAGCTTGCAACCCGTTTTCCACAATCCGGCGCTCCCTATTCATTCGCAAAAAAAGTCTATTCGGTCGAGACGGCCTTTACGGTCGGCTGGGTGGTCTGGTTTGCCTCGATCGTGGCAGGCGCGCTCTACGCAGTGGGATTCGCCCGCTTTACCGAAGTTTGCATCGTGGAACTGCTCCAGGCTGCGGACTATCTGCCACCAGAATGGATTCACACGCAATGGTTTCTAAAGACTCTGGCGTGCGTTCCCGTACTTTTTTATACGGCGGCTCTCATTCGACGCACGGGCGCGAGCGGTCAAATGTCGACCATCGGGAAAACGATTCTATTCGTCGTGCTTATTCTGGCCGGATTCTGGGCCATGCGTGGTGTATCGCCGGGCCAGGCGGCGGGGCAGTTGCAACCGTTTTTCGCGAACGGGGCTGTCGGATTATTCGAAGCGATGGGGTACACCTTCATCGCGCTCCAGGGATTCGGCCTGATCGCCGCGGTAGGAGGTGAAATTCAAGATCCGGGCAGGAATCTGCCCCGGGCGATGTTTCTGTCCCTGGGTATTGCTATGCTCATTTACATTCCCCTCTTATTCATCATCTGCGTTATCGGGATCGACCCAGGTGAAAAGATCGGCGATGTGAGTGCCGTCTCACCGGTGATGATCGTTGTACTGGCTGTGCAGCAGTACATGGGTCAGTGGGGGTACTGGTTTGTCATGATTGCCGGAATTCTGGCGATGGTATCGGCGCTTCATGTAAATCTGATGGCATCTTCCCGGGTGGCTCTGGCAATGGCCAGGGACCGCGTGCTGCCCCGGCGCTTTGGTAGCACACACGAGGCGCGCGGCACGCCGATTCACTCAATTCTACTGAGCGCTTTACTGGTCGTCCTCATCGTGTTGGCGGTTCCAAACGTGGCCGTGGCCGGAGCCGCTTCCAGCCTGATCTTTCTGATCGCATATGGCCTGGTACACTGGACTGCATTTCTGGCCCGCAAACGGGCCGGAACACAGCCCGGGATCTTTAGAACACCCTATTTTCCATTGGTTCCGCTGGTCGGGTTACTGGGCTGCGTATCCCTCGCAATCTTTCAGGGCATGCGGGTGCCGGCCGCGGGACAGCTGATCGTGGTCTGGGTCGGGCTGGGGGGAATTCTTTATCTGTTGCTTTTCGCGAAACAAGCGCGGATTCACGACGCAGCGACAGAAGCCTACCATCCTGAAATCGGACAGCTTCGCGGAAAGAGTCCGCTGGTGCTGGTGCCCGTCGCAAATCCTGCAACCGCGGTGCCGTTGATGGAAATAGCCAACGCCATCCGAATGCCGAACCTGGGCAGGGTTATGCTTGTTTCAGTAATCAGGCCGCCGGAATCTTCTTCCACCGACTTGGCGACCAAACAGGTTGAAGACGCACAATCGATTCTTCAAAACATGTTGATCACTTCTTTTGCCTCCGGCATTTCCGCGGACGTGCTCACTGCAGTCGCAAAGGATCCATGGGAAGAAATATCCCGGGTAGCACGAAGGTATCGCTGCGAAAGCCTTCTCCTCGGCTACAGCCGTCTGGATGAGAAGGTCGTATCGACTCAGCTTGAAAATCTCGTCGGACAGCTTCCGTGCGACGTGGCGGTGCTTCACACACCAACGGACTGGTTGCTTTCCGGAGTGAAAAAAGTGCTTGTTCCGGTGAGCGGACGGAGTCAGCACGAGCAGCTACGCGGTCGGTTGCTCGGGAGTCTGTTGCGAGCCGGCGTCTCTAACATCACTTTTCTCAGGGTCGTTCCAGAGCATGTATCCGAGTCAAATCTTCGGAGTGTAAAGCGGGAGGTTCGTCAATTTCTTGGGGCAGAAGTTTCAGGAACCTTCGAGGTTAAAGTCGTACGGAGCAGCACCGTGGTGGACACGATACTCGAACACGCCGGCCCATGTGATCTCATGCTCATGGGACTGCAGAAACACAGCCGGGACCAGAAGGTGTTCGGCCCCGTTTCGCTGGAGATTGTTCGTCGATCGAAATGCGGGGTCCTGTTTCTCAGGGGGCGCGTTTAGTCCGTTCTTTCCGGGAGTGAAGCTGGGCTTCTACTGAAATGTTTTTGCCGTGGCCCCATTCTTTTGGTTCGTCGATTCGTGAGCAGATGGCAGTGTACATTTCCTGGAGGACCATGCGTTCCTCTTTATCGGAAATCGCCAGGAGTCCCCGGTCAAATACGCGCTTCGCGTTCTCGCGGTCTCCGAATTGCATGATGTAAACATCGATCAGGCTCACGTAAACGCGGGTTTCTTTCGGATAATCGCGCTCGATTTCTTCATAAAAAGCAATCGCTTCTTCGTAGCGCTCCTTCTTCGTCAGAGACTCTGCGCGGCTATACATAGGAAGCGGGCGATCATACCGTCGTCCCGGGATAAACATGCGTTGGAAGGGTATCAAAAATAATTCCGACAAAGGTGAAGCCACCAACAAAGCCGAAGCAAAGATAAAGGCACAACCAATCAGACCATACAAAAATCCATACGAGCGGTTCTCCCCCACCCCGGAGATCATGATCATGATACCCGCCGCCATCAAAAGGGCGGCCAGACTGGTCGCCAGAACCAGCCTAACCATTTCCTTTTTCTCTTCTCGCACGGTTGGTCGATTGTCGAAGCTACGGAACCAGAAACTCCGTCTCAGGAATTCAACCTTCGAATTGCCGGTTCGAACAGGCCGCGACTTTTTGCCGCTCATTCATCGTTGTGCGTTCCCACCAGGGAGGTCAATTCGCAAATTCTTCCCTTCGAAAGCATCTCATCAGCCAGCGCGGTAGCGTTCTTACGGTCGATCCCGGAGATTGTCTGTTGCACCTTGCGAATCAATCGAACATCTATACTTACCCTGGTAATTCCGATTCCGATGAGAAAGGGAAGCATGGAAGGATCTCCGGCCATGTCACCGCAGATTGAAACAGGAATGCCTGCCCGGATACCCGCGGTTACAATTCTCTTCAGAGACCGAAGCACCGCAGGATGATAAGGCACGTAGTAATCGGCTATCGATTTGTTCGTGCGATCGACGCCGAGGATGTATTGCACCAGATCATTGGTCCCTATACACAGAAAGCCGGACTCTGCCGCCAGTTCCTCTACCACTTCCACCGCCGAAGGGAGCTCGATCATCGGGCCGAAAATAGGAGTCTCGCAATGCGGGATTTCCTCTTCCTTAAGCTCATCAATGCATTCCCGCGTGACATCACATGCTTCTAGAAATTCGTCCACCGAAGCCACCATGGGAAACATGATGCGAAGGTCCACGTCAACTGCGCTGCGGAGCATGGCCCGTAGTTGCACCTTGAAAACGTCTTTGTTTCTCAGCGTGAACCGGAGCGCTCGAAGTCCTAAAAACGGATTTACTTCGTCAAGAAACGAAGCATGCGCAACCATCTTGTCGCCCCCGATATCAAGGGTGCGCATCGTGATAGGAAGCGGTTTCATTGTGGTCACGAGCTTGCGATAGATGCGATACTGCTCTTCCTCCGAAGGAAATCCTCTTCGAACCACGAATGGAAACTCACTGCGGTACAAGCCGATGCCTTCGGCTTGGAATTTCTTTGCCAAATTCAATTCGTTAAGAAGGTTGATGTTTGCGAGCAAGTGGATTTGGTGGCCGTCGCGGGTGGTAGTGGTACCAGGAATCTCCGTGTCATCGAACGCGACTTGCTGGTGGACGCTTATGATATCCAGATATTGATTTGTGACTTCCTCGGATGGCTCTACATATGCCGTGCCCGATGTTGCATCCAGTAAAATGGGGGTACCCTCCCGGACGTCAAAAATGGAAGAATCGTCCAAAAGGATGACCGGCACCTCCATGGATCTCGCGAGGATGGAAACATGCGAAGTAACGCCCCCTCCGACAATAATCAACCCTGCCACATGCTGTGTAGCGAACTTCACGAGGTGCGACGGCAGTAACTCGCCGACGATGACGATCTCTCCACCATAATCCGGCGCGATATCCTCTCCGTGAAGCAGGTTGTGAAGAATGCGGTGACCAACGTCCTTGACGTCTTGAACTTTCTCCTGAAAACGCGGGTTACTA
>CAUZEO010000048.1:0-20174 GCA_963578625.1 Kiritimatiellia bacterium
CGCTCTTCACGAGATGGGGCATGCCCTCATCGCGATGCGGGAAGGATGCGGGGTACGACAGATCCTTCTCCTACCCATCGGCGGCGTTGCGGAGTTATCTCACATCCCGGAGCGGCCGGCGGCGGAAATCAAGATTGCGGTGGCAGGTCCGATCGTCAGCCTTGGAATTGCGATCGCCACCGGCCTAATCGCCGAAGGTTTCCACCTCCTGGGAATACCGCTGCTTTTTGAAATTTTCGCGATCCTGAGCGCGGTCAACGCGGGGCTGCTGCTTTTCAACCTCTTACCGTCTTTCCCGATGGATGGAGGACGGGTCCTGCGAGCGGTTCTCTCCCCCCGGCGGGGCCGCCTCGAAGCAACGCGAATCGCGGCCCGGATCGGTCAGGGAATGGCGGGACTGTTCCTGGTGATCGGCCTGGCGCGACTCGATTTGGTTCTGGTCGCAATTTCGTTTTTCATCTTCTTTGCCGCGCGGGCCGAGTACCGGTTCGTGCGATACGAGAACATCCGCAAGCGTTATCCAGCCGTGGATGTCCAGGGCCGGCCGCCGCCCCTGGGGTATGAAGACGTGGCTGTCGGCCCTCCCCCCTTCGCGCCGCAGCAAGGCGCAAGGACTGCCACACCGCTGCATCGAAAAAAGGGATAGCCCCCCAACCTACAGTTCCGCGTACACGGCAATGTCCGCGCCGATCGTCTCGGAAACACGTTCGATAACTTCATCCGGTACCCGCCGATTCACCTTGAACCATGCCAGGGATTGAATCGCCTTCGCATCATGCGGATTTCGGACGTCGTCGATGTTGATCCCCGCATCGGCAAGCGCTGCCCCGATCTGGCCCAGAACTCCGGGACGATCCTGGTAGGAAACGATGAAGTTTTTTCCGCTAGGATCGAAGTAAAGCTTATCGAAGTCGTTGATTCGGGAAATCATCACGTTTCCCTCGGCCATGGTGCCGCGAACGCTTGCCCGGCGCAGGTTATTGTCGTCGAACTCAACGACCAGATCGATGGTGATGGAATTTTCATAGCTCTTGGTGACGTCCTCGGTCCGGTTCTCATACTCCACACCCTTGTCCCTCAAATGTTGCAGGGTGGCCGCGTAGTCCATGGAACGCTCGAAATTCTCAACCGCTGCCGCCGCGACGGGAAGAATGAGCCACTCGCTGAAGGGTGCGAGGCTGCCGTAGAAACTTGATGCGATCTGCCTGAGTTTATACGAACGTCCCACTACGCTCCGGCAGAAGTTCGCCACAACATAGGCCAGCTCGCCGTACGCTTCGTCCAAGCCTGCCGGCACATCCCGGTTCACGATGAAAGCGCGGAGCCCCCTGTCGTCATATTCAATCAACTGCTGGGCCGCACGCAATGCCGCATTCCGGTTGGCTTCGACGGTGCTGGCCCCCAGGTGCGGCATCATCAGATCCGCCACGTCGGCAACCGGTTTGGGTCCGGCTTCGTCGGTTGGATACACGTCATTCAAGAATCGGATCCCGCGTTCCCGCTTGGCGGCTCGCAGGTCGGCTTCGTTCACAATACCGGCGCGGGCGCAATTGACGATTGTCGCCCCCGGCTTCAGAAGTTCCAACAGCCTTCGATCGACAAGACCTCGCGTCCGATCGTTTTCGGGCAAATGGAGAGAGATGTAATCGGACCGTTCGAACAGACTCGGCAGTTCGACGAGTTCGACCCCGAGTTCGCGGGCTCGCTCCTGCGTCAGGACCGGATCGTACCCGAGAATCGTCATGTCAAAACCCCTCGCGCGCTTGACCAGGGTTTGCCCGATCGACCCAACGCCTACGATTCCCAACGCTTTCCCGGTGATCTCCCGGCCCATGAAGTCTTTCTTTCGCCATTCCCCTTTGCGGGTGGAAATATCCGCCGCAACGACGTGGCGGGCGTCCGCAAGCATCATGGCGATGACCTCTTCAGCCACTGCGTTAGCGTTTGCGCCCGGGGTATTCATCACGTCGACGCCGCAGGTTCTCGCGTGCCTGACGTCGATCGTGTTGAATCCAGCGCCCGCGCGCACGATAACAATCAAGTCGGTAAACGCATCAATGACCTCCGCGGTGACCTTCTCGCTCCGAACGATAAGAGCGTGGGCATCTGCGTGCCGGCGCGCAAGTTCCAACAATTCGGCAGTGTCCTCCTGGTGGACCTCGTATCCTCCGTGCGCCTGAAGAAGTTCAACCGCAACGGCATCAAGGCGAGTAGGAATCAGGACTTTTTTTTTCATTTTTTCTATAGTCCCTGGTGCGGAGAGTGCCCAAGAGGGAGCGGAAACCGTACTTCCCTATGGTACAGGACGCAAGACTCCATCGCGTGCATCCACGGGCGCGCTCGTTTTCCCCCTTGACCGGCAACCCTGCCACTACGTAAGTTGCGCCGTATGCGATCTCTCTTCGCGCGACTGCGGGGGGCCTGCTGGTTCCTGCCTATACTACTGATCGCGGCCAACTCCCCGGCGTCGGATCCCTACACGGAGGTCGACGGTGAGAGGAAGCCGTGGGTCTCTGTCATCATCAAGCCCTCGGAATCCACTCCGGAGGGGCAACTCGCGCACGCGGATGAGTTGTACCAGGACGGAAAGCTGAAAAAAGCAGGCAAGGCCTATCACTCCCTCGTGAAACGTTGGCCGCGGAGTCCCGAAGCCGTCAAAGCAAAAGACAGGTATGCGTCGGTCCTCGTTTCCCGCGGGAAAATCCGAAAGGCCTTCGATACCTATCAGGAACTGATAGAGAACTATGCCGGCAGTTTCCCCTACGAAAAGGTCCTGGCGCAGCAACTATGGATCGCGCACGAGGTAGCCACCACGAAAAAAGGGAAATTCCTCTTCTTCCCCGGATTCAAAGACCCTGAAACGGCCATTGAAATGTACTCGAAAATTGTGAGCAACGGCCCCCAATGGGAGTTTGCGCCACAGGCTCAGATGAGGGTCGGGCGGATCCAGGAGGAGATAAAGAAATACGATTCGGCAATCGCCTCTTACATGCAAACAATGATTCGGTATCCGGATTCCCCCTTCGCCGAGGATGCCGCCTTTGGCCGAATTCGCTGCCTTGTCGCCCTCTCGGACGCCAGCGTAAACGACATGGAGGTGACAGAGGAGGGGTGGCATGCCATCGGGGTCTACCAGACCAAATATCCGGATTCCCGATTTCTGGAGGATGTCGATCGGATGCGGTATCATTTGTACCGTCGGCTGGCCCTTGCCGCCTACAAGATCGCCCTTTTCTACGACGAAACGGCGTCGAAACCACGGGCCGCCCTGGAGGAGTATCGAAAAATGGTGAAGCGCTTCCCGAAATCTGAATGGACGGACAAGGCAAAACAGCGTATAGACGAACTTCAGATGGAACTGGAGGACATGAGTGAGAAATAACACGATAGCATGGGTTTTGTTGGGAGTGGGGCTGGCCGCAGCCGCGGGACTTCAGTGCGGGTGTTCCAGCATGGGATACAATCTCGGCTCCATGCTTCCTCCCGAGATTCAGACCATTTTCGTACCGACGGTCGTGAACAAGTCCATGCAGCCCCTTCTGGAGGCCGATACGACCCAGGCCATCATCCAGGAGATTCAAAGAGACGGGTCGCTCGAGATTGCCTCTGAACAAAATGCCGACTCCAAACTGAAAGTCGTCATTACCAACTACCGGATCGTGCCGATCGCATTCGAAACCGCACGGGCTACCGCCACAGAAGAATATCGAATATTCATCACTGCGTCCTTCGTAGCAACCCGGGCAAACGACGGTTCCGTAATCGCGGAATCAGCATGGGTGCAGGGAGACGCAACGACCGAGTTGATCGGAGATCTTACCGCGGCAAAGGAGAAAGGTTTGCCCCTTGCCGCACGAGACCTCGCCCGCAATATCGTGACAAGTATCGTCGAGTATTGGTGAGATCCGCTGGAATTACGCGGAAAGCGTCCGTAGACAGGCGGCGGCCCTTGTTTTGCTCCGGATGGCTGTGTTCTTTTTGATCACACCCTTTTTCGCCCCTTTATCGAGCGAAGAGCAAAAAACCCGGAATGCTTTATCGGTGGCATCCTTGTCGCCGGTCGAAACCGCCTCTTGGAATGCCCGCCGTGCGGAGCGGATCCGCGTCCGAACCGGTAAATTCCCTATCCGCTGCGCCGAAGATCTGCGCAGTCGCTTTTTGGCACTTTTAAGATTTGGCATAGTTTCGTCTCTTCATGTCCCTCATGGACCATTTGAAAAAGGGGGTCATCCTACCGGCCAGGCCGGGGAAGTCAACCTGCTTTCTTGAGAAAATGGCAAATCAACCCGATCCAGACCATGTGCTAAGGGATCCCCGCCTCCTCGGAATCCGATACCGGCAGTTGCTCCGGACGCCATCAGGATCTGACCTCCACCGCGGAAAGAACACGTATCGGCTCCACCTGACCAACGGACCAGAAAGCCCTTCATCGGAAACGTTTCTAGACGACCTGCTGCTGGCGGAGGCATCGCCGGATCGAATTTTCAAGAAAAGCGACGTAAATTTTGTGTTTAAGACCAGCTTCGGCGGTCAGCCTATTCTGGTGAAGCGATTCGATCTAAGGGGGATCTCACAGCGCATCAAGTACCTCCCTCGCAGACCAAGAGGAAAACGGGCGTGGGCTGCCTCACTCACGCTCGCCGCCGCCGGAATTCCCATACCGCAGGCGGTAGGCTTCCTCTCCGTTACCCGCTCGGGACTCCCCCTGCACAGCTACGCGATTCACCACTTTCTGGAGGATACGGTGCCGGCCCGGCGCTGGATCAAAGCCCAACTCCACCGGCGGCCCGGAACGGTGCGAAAAGAGTTTTCCGACCACCTCCTGAATACTCTGAAGGAACTTTATTCCCTGCGAATCTACCACGCCGATACCAAGGCCAGCAATCTGCTGGTCCGGTCGCCCGAAGATCCCACAAATCGAACATTCTTCTGGATCGACCTTGATTGCATGTCCTTCGACCAGTCGCCGACACAATCACGAATCCTGAGAAACCTGGTGCAACTAAACGGATCGGTCGGATCCAAGCTTTCGGACGAAGACCGGATCGCCTTCCTCCACGGTCTTGCGGATATCGCGCCGTGGGTAGAAGAACCCTGGGTTGATCAGCATATCAGGACCAGGACCCGTACCAGGCTGACCCGGGAGTTGCGAGGCGAGTGCGGCCCCTGAAGTTCATCGTCGGGCTGATGCTGTTGCCGGTGCTCTACGCGGCTGCGAGAGCCCTGGTGGACGTCGCGGGAATGACGCGACCGGAATCGATTCGAGACGTATCCTTTGACACGTGGTCCCTGGTAGGTGGTTTCGTTTTCTGGCTCATCCTCGCCTTCCTGATGCGGCGCCCGATTCGAACCTATGTCCTGGGCCACGAACTGACGCACGCACTGTGGGGCACGATGCTCGGGGCTCGCATTCGAAAGCTTCGGGTATCCGCAAAAGGTGGCAGCGTACAACTCTCCAAGACGAACTTCCTGATCACCCTTGCCCCCTATTTCTTTCCGTTCTACACGTTCCTCGTACTGGTCCTATACGGGGTTCTGTTAATCTTCTTCGAAATGAACAACTACCGCCCGTTCTGGATGTCGCTCATCGGTCTGACCTGGGGGTTCCACGTGACCTTCACGATCGCAATGCTCCTGGAAAGGCAATCCGACATCCTCGACAACGGCTATCTCTTCTCCTATGTCGTGATTCTCCTGGCAAACATCCTGATTCTTTGCGTGGGCATCGTGATCGTGGGTTTGCCGGCGCTGGAAGATCTGGTCGGCAGCATCTGCGGCCACCTTGAAAGCGTCCGTGTCTGGGCCTTCCGGATACTTCCCATTGAAGCCCAACCGCCGTAGCTTGGGCTTGGAGCCCGACTCCGGTCCCTCAGTGTTGGAGCAAAGAGCGGATTCGTACAGCGACAGTCTCGCCCAGCGGATCGCGGCCGACCACAACATTTCCGTCGAGGAAGCCCGCAAGATCGTCGACGCGAACTGACGGTCAAAGCCGCCGGCAAACGCCAACGCGTCGTCGGCATCCGTCACGCTCCCAACCCTCGAACCCGTATCAACCTGGAGGCCGGAGGCATTTCGGTTCCGGACCTCTTCGTTATCGCCTCCCTCGCGACCCCAGAGTTGCGACCATATCGTCATCGCGGCACCAGCAAAACTGATGTGACGTGGGATCCTCAGTTTCCCTTGTTTTGAACGGAAACCGCATCATTGAACCATCTCCGGCACCATTCCATAATCTCGTCGTCCCAGGAGACCTTTTCCAGGCTCTTTAGTATTTCTTCGAAACGGGAAAGGTCCACAAGTTGCTTGAACTGTGTACGGTCCGCGGCATCGTGTAACTGAAGACGCCACTGGTAGAATTCTTCGCCTGCGGGCACCGCCTCCGGGCCTATGAACTGAGCCACTGCCTGGCGCCTTGAATACTCGTGATCGAACGTCTCCGGGTTCCAGTAGTGATCGACCGCCGTTCCGTAGAGTATCCTGTATCCGGGAACACCGTGAATGGGGCTGCACACGTAGCCCTTGATAAAGACCAGGCCTCCGTCACAATCCGAGGCGAAATCCTTGGGGACTTGGTAATGAAAATAGATGAGCGGGTGACTCGACCATCCTTCCCATCCGGTGTTATCCCAGTACACCAGCGGGCGGTCTGGACCCACCAGCTTCCGGTAGTGCTTGATGTCTTTCGGGACCATGACGGGGTGCCCGGTGTGGGGGCCGGTCCAGATCATGATTATGTTCTTGTTCCAGGACTGAGAGTCTTTCATGTACTCGAAGGCTTCGGGCTTCTTCCAGTGCTTGTGCAGCCTGCCCTGGTAGTACGGCGGACAGAAAAGCAGCTTTGAACCCGGACGGACCTTCTGCATGTGCGAATAGACCTGCTCAAGCGCAAAACCGTGGGCCTGGCCGAGACGTTCGAATTTCGACATCTCCTGAGGCATCACCAGCTCATCAGGCACGTCATCCATCAATAAGCTGATATCATTCGCGCCTGAATACTCGAGAATATCCTCCACCGTCTTCAAGAGCTTATCGATGTCCTCCTGGCTGCCGCAGTCCATGCGGGGGAAAGCCCGCAGGCCCCCTATGTGGATCTCCGGGATGAACCTCATGATCTGCGGGTCCTCCGCGTAGTTCTTGACGACCTCGAGTTGTTTTTTCAGCTTCGAAGACAGCCCGCGCCAGTCGAACAGGTCGGCATAGCCGCAATCCATGCCATTGAGTTTGTACAGCATCATCCAGTCAAGAACGGCTTCACTTGGCAGGAAGTAATCATTGGCGAGCCGTGCCCGGTACACGGGCCAGTCCAGAATAGTCGCTTTGCGCACTACTAATTTCCCTTCCCTGATGTGCATTAGCTGTATCAGCGAGGCCATTCCGTTCACCAGCCCCGCAGTATCATGCCCGACACAGACAATGGAATTCCGGTCCGTCTTAAGCAGGTACCCTTGAGGTTTTAGCCTTCGTGCATGCTTCCGGTACCTGTGCCGGCGGAACAGATCCTGGCCGACCGGATCCGATATCAGGGCAAAGAGGATCGGCAGTCGTTTACCGCTGTCCGGTTCCCGCCATGTGCCGGGAAACTGTTTGGTGTAATTCTCAAATCTGTTGTTGTACAGGCGCATCATGATGTCGCGCGCCTTCCCTGAATACCGGATCTCGGGCTTGCCTGAAATGAACCTTTCATGACCATTCGCCAAGTCGACGGCTTCATCATAATATTCAACTTCCCTGGGGGTCGGCAGGATCGCACCGGAGTAGTAAGGCGGTCCCATGGCCCTTGCGATCTCCGAGTCGGCCATATTCACCTGTGCGCTTGCCGGATCAGGCAGGATACTCAATGACATGAGCATAACCGCAATGGCAGACGCCGACGCAGCAAGCCCCGAGTACCTTGGAACAGACCTTCGGCTTCTTCCGCTCATATCAAACGTAGCCACATAGGAATTGCAGCATAGGAACTGACAATTCCCATTTGACCTTTCGCGCCGCGACCGTCACGGAACCTCGGCGCGTATTCTACGAGGCAGAGGCGCGATTTCAAGCTCCGATCCAACTCCGCTGCTCCTTTTCTTACTCTGTGCACCCAGATGTTCGGCATGATTCTCCTTCACAGCGAGTCATCATCAGTAATGGGAGATAATGTCCCTCACGATTTGCCGCCGGATTGAGGATTTGGTCCTTGGCATCGTCATGTTGGTACAGAATCCGGGCTTCTGAACATGCCGGCGAGCACATGTCTGTTTAAAGGTCACCAGGCCGTAACCGGCATGAGCCATTTTTTACAATCAGTATTACTCTGCAGCTGAGCCTTTTACATCGACCAGATCCGCTCAACGTTACTCAAGGAGCTTCCCGTAGCCTGGGATGCCCCACGTTTTATAACGAGCATCCGGGGCAATTGACCCGTTCTAGCAGACCACAACTCGTTCCGGACCAAGATCATCCGTCTGAAAATAGTGAATATTGGGTCAACATTTCCAATGCCCAATCGGAACCGTGTCTTTACGGTCCACTCGAGACATCGGTTCCGAGAAGATCCGCGGCCTTCGTAAATGACAGCAGGTGTGGGTGATGCAGACCGAAGAATCGCTCAATTGGTTATAACCGTCCTGCATTATCTTTGGGGACGCTGGCAGCACCCACTTTTCGTCAAGGATGCTCCAGTTTTCGCTCAGGTTCCTTCTGCGAAAAGCGCACCCCACGGTTGCTCGCCAGGTCTCCGGGAAAACGTGTCCGGTGTACGCCCCGAGCATGAGTTTTCTCGACCCGTTGGAATAGCCAGCGCAGCCCAGTGGGCGGTCGTGCTTGAGTCCCGCCACCCCATCGACCTACGCTTCTCCTGCCACCATAAACCGCGACATCCACCTCCAGACCATCGGCGGAACCGACATTCACCGCGGCTCCGGGTGACTTCGTACGTACGAACGGCATCCGGGGCCGATGACTCTCCAGCCGTGGATGTCACTGATAGATTTTTGCTAGACTTTGCCGACCGGGAACGGAAGAGCACGCAAGCGCATGGAAGCGCAATTTCTGAGTGAATTTTGATTTTCTGCTGCTATACAGGCACTTAAAGCAGTCTTCCAGCCCGAGTTCGCAAGGAAAGGACATGAATAGCGAATGCATGGAGCATGCGCTTCCATTCTCCCTTCATGATCTCAACTTGCTCCGGGTCGGCCTTGGAAGGCCAACCTGCGATTTGTTCCAAAATACGGAAAAATATTTCAGCATTTGGGAAAATATGGAAATTTTGCAAAATTCAGGGAAATAACATCCGGGCTGGCCCGTTGGTATAGGGTGGAAGACGGTAGCCAGCTGAGAATGGACACAAATGGAAGAACCAGAACGGGAATTACTGGCACGATACCGAGCGGGCGATGCCGGCGCGCTGGGCGAACTCGTGGAGCTTTTCCGTCGGCCTTTGTTCGGCTTCATTTCCCGAATGACGGATGGCAGGGACGATCCCGACGACATATTTCAGGAAGTCTGGCTGCGAGTGATAAAGCACCAAGCCCGATATACGCATAAGAATTTCAAGAGTTGGTTGTTTCGCATTGCTCAGAACCTGGTGATCGATCGGGCGCGAAAACAGAAGCCCATCGTGGACTTGCAGAGTTCGGCGATGCGCGAGGAAGAAAACGTGTTTGAGACAAGAGTAGAAGACAAGAGCCTTACCACACCGGCCCAGATCGACGCGAAGACGCTGGGTGAGCAAATCGTTGCCGCGGTCCGGACCCTTCCGGATGATCAGCGAGCCGTCTTCCTGATGCGTACGGAAGCCGATCTTCCGTTCAAAGAGATCGCGAAAATCCAGGGAACATCCATCAACACGGCTCTCGCACGTATGCAGTACGCACTGGCGAAACTACGGGATGCCTTAAAATCGGAGTACCATGAACTCCAGGGGACGACGTCATGAGTGAAGAAAAACTGGAAAGACTCCTCCTGCTCGCCCAAACCGGCGAACTCTCGGATGTTCAGCGGAAAGAACTCGATACCCTTCTCGCGCAAACCGAATCCGCGCGGACCTACCGGAACGACATGGAGGCAATGCTCTCCGCGGTACGGGATACGCCGTTGCCTCGAGACCTGGATCCCATGGTCATGCGCCGAATTGAAATCCAGGGTCGGCGCGCGATGAATACACAGGAGCGTCGGAGCCCCGCATCAATCCTGCTGACCTGGCGACCCGCCCTCGCCTCTGGCATTGCGGCGATCGCGCTTCTTTTCCTGGGGATTCGTTTTGCTCAGCAGAATGAAGGAAATGCGGAATCGGCAGGGGTCACGGGAGCGGACCAGCCCGTCGAACGAATGGAATTCGCCTGGGACATTGAGTTTGACGATGAGGTGGAAGACCTAAACGACCTGCTGGCGCTGGCGGAAGGGGACCTGGATGCCGTCGGCGACAGTGAAGATGAACTGTTGCAGGAACTCCTGAAACTGGAAGGAATCAACATATGATGAAAGATTATCGCGACGCACTTTTGCTTTTCCTGGCGATGGCGTGCCTCACGGTACCCGCAATGGGTCAGGGACCTCCCGACGACGTATTTCATGGGGACCAGGATCCGGAGCGCGGACCGCCTCCTCGTCACGATGGGATCCGCCCCCACCATCAGGGGGAAGGCCCGCCCCCGGGCCGTATGCACCAAAAACGGGGCGGCGGAGAGCATTTGGACCAGCTCATGGGGCACCTGCGGGAAAACGACCCGGAGGCATTTGAAGAGCTGCAACGGCTTCGAGAAGAGGATCCTCGCGCGTTCCGCCGTCACTTGAAAGGCCGGCGGGACAACCTGCGCAGGGAACAGTTCATGACCAGCCTCCGAGAATTCCCCGACCTCCATGAAGCCTTCGAAAAAATGACCCCGGAAGAGCGTGAAAGGCTTGGGGATCAGCTTCGCAACGGCATCGAAGGCAGGCGCCGCCGAATGGAAAATCGACCCGATCCGGTGGTTCAAGAACTCGAAAGAAAGTTAAGAGGCCTGGCCCAAGCCTATAACGAAGCACCTGAAGAAAGCCGGGATGCTGCCAAAGCAGAAATTCGAAAAACACTCGAAAAAATCTTCGACGCGCGGGAAATACAGCGGTCGAACCAGGTAAAACAGGCCGAGAAGCGATTGGAAAAACTGAAGAACGCCCTGGAATCACGCACGGCCAATCGCGATCAGATCATTGAGCGGCGCGTACAGGAATTGACCGAGGGGGATCCGCTGGCGTGGGAAAATTAGGGTTTTTGATTTTGGATTTGGCCCTGCCCTTGCACGAACTATTGGAATTGAACCTCCCACTGTAGCTTGGGCTTCCAAGCCCGACCTACGATGCCCCAGTGCAAAATGGTGAAATCAGAGATCCGTTTGGGCGCCTGACGATTCGCTCATTCAAAAATCAATAATCGCAAATCAAAAATCACAAAGCACCTTCCCATCACTCCAGAGCTTCTCCAGCGCATAGTAAGCTCTGACCTCCTCGGTAAACAGGTGCACGACCACATCGACGAAATCGAGGATAATCCAGCCACTATCCGGGATGCCGGACCGCTTGTAGAGAACTTCACCGGCGCGCTTCAGCGGAATTTCGATCTCCTCCGAAAGCGCCCTCAGGTGCGGGGGGCTCGTGCCGGTCGCGATGACAAAGTAATCGGTGATGCTCGAGACGCCCCGAACATCCAGAATCACCGGATCGATAGCGCTTCTATCATCCAGTGTCTGCCACAACTTCGTAATTAATTCTTCAGTGTCTATGCTCCGGTCCTCCGCCTCAGCACTTGTACAACCCATGCTCGTAGATATACATCTCCACTTCTTCAGGCACAAGATAGCGGATACTCATGCCTTCCGCCAGTCGCATGCGAATATCGGACGAGGAAATGTCGATCCGATGGCCCTGGATCAGGCTTCCCAGCAGTTCTTCTTTTCGACCCGGACGAAGGCGAAAATCGAGAGATTCAAGGTCTTCGCACCGGAAACCGGGACGGACCAGCGATACGATCCGGAATTCATCCAGCAAATCCTCCACGCAATGCCAAGTATGCAGCTCGGGAAGCGTATCGCTGCCGATTATGAAGAGAATCTCCTCATCCGGTGACTCATCCTGGAGCGCCTTCAACGACTCATAGGTGTAGGAAGTGCTGTCTCGCTCCAACTCCATGCCGGTCACTTCGAAGCGCAGATCGGTTTCGGCCACCATTTCCAGCATATTGAGCCGGTGGTCGCCCGGCGCGTAGTCCGCGAGATCCTTGTGAGGTGGAAATCCGCAGGGAACGAAGAGAAAATGATCCAGTTCAAAGGATTCGAGAACGTCCTGCGCCAGGATCAAATGCCCATGGTGGATGGGATTGAAGCTTCCACCAAATACACCAATTTTCTGTACCAACCATCCCTCCTTGCGCCATGACCCAACCGGAGCGCACTATAAGATTCCTTGAGCGAGAAGGTCAAAAACATCCCTCCACGATTGTCATTTTGATTCGACGATCTCCAACGTTGACGCAGTCCTGAAAGGTGTGCAAGGTTGTCGTCCCGAAGGTGTGAGGCATTTCACGACGTGCTCTTCGGATCAGATCCTCCGAATCACCCCGTCATGGTGACTCGCACAACTCACTGCGGTTCAAAAGGATGGCGAAGTATATATTTATCACTGGCGGGGTCGTCTCTTCTCTGGGGAAGGGGATCACTGCCGCATCGATTGGTCGTCTGTTGATCGACCGGGGCCTCAACATTCGCATGCAGAAGCTCGACCCCTACCTCAATGTGGATCCGGGGACCATGAGCCCGTATCAGCATGGAGAAGTCTACGTCACCGAGGACGGCGCGGAAACAGATCTCGACCTCGGGCACTATGAGCGCTTTACCGGCATCAATACCACTCGCCGGTCCAACTACACCGCCGGGCGGATCTACTGGGAAGTCCTCCGCAAAGAGCGGCGCGGCGAATATCTGGGACGCACCATCCAGATGATTCCGCATATTACCGACGAGATCAAGGCGGCGGTCCGGAGCCTGGGCGATGACGACGTCGACGTCATCCTCTGCGAGATTGGCGGCACCGTCGGAGATATCGAGGGCCTGACTTTCCTTGAAGCCATTCGGCAAATCGGATTGGAGGAGGGCCGGGAAAACGTGATGTACGTACACCTGACCTACGTGCCGTTTATTCGCGCCGCGGGAGAAGTAAAGTCCAAGCCCACCCAGCAGAGCGTCGCGAAACTTCGCGAGATCGGCGTGGTGCCCGATGTCCTGATCTGCCGGACAGAAGTACCCATCACCGAAGAAGTTAAGGACAAGCTTTCCCTGTTCTGCAACGTTCATAAACGGGCGGTTATCGTCGAAGAAGACGTAAAAACCTCGATTTACGAAGTTCCGGTGGATCTGTCGGAGCAGGGGCTCGACGAGATCATCATGGTTCAGTTTCAGTTGGCGCGTCCTTCCCGGCAATTGCAGGACTGGCGCGAAATGTTGCACACCGTCACCCATCCCGAAGGTACAGTCCGCATCGGCGTCATCGGCAAATACGCGGAACTCCAGGATGCTTATAAATCAATTTTTGAGGCAATCAGCCACGGCGGCATCGGTCACCGTTTCGACGTCGAAATCGTAAAAATTGCCTCCGAGGATCTCGAACAGGGACTTCATCTCGACGAACTGTCGCAACTGGGCGGAATCCTTGTTCCGGGCGGATTCGGAGACCGGGGGATCGAAGGAAAGATTGCGGCCATTCGGCTCGCCAGGGAAAACGGCATTCCCTTTTTGGGGATTTGTCTCGGCCTGCAATGCGCCGTCATCGAATTTGCCCGGAATGTCTGTGGACTGGACGGCGCAAACTCAACCGAAATCGACGGCGAAACGGCGCACCCCGTCGTATGTCTCATGGAGGAGCAGGAGGAGGTCATCGATTTGGGCGGAACCATGCGGCTGGGTGCCTGGCCTTGCCGGCTTACCTCCGGGCTCAGGGCGCACAGCGCATACCGGGAAACCGACATCTCCGAACGCCACCGGCACCGGTACGAGGTGAACAACTCCTATCGAAGCAGACTGGAAGAAAATGGATTGCTTCTATCCGGCCTCTCCCCGGACTCGAACCTGGTTGAAATCGTGGAACTAGGTGATCACCCGTGGTTCGTGGCCACGCAGTTTCATCCGGAGTTCAAGTCGCAGCCTCTGGATCCGCACCCGCTTTTCCTCGGATTTGTAGGCGCGGCCGTCGACCACGCCCAGGCGGTGAAAATTTGAAGGCGATCATCGCACTGGAGGACGGGACCTCCTTTGACGGAGAGGCGTTCGCCGGATCGGGGGAAGTTACCGGCGAACTCGTTTTTAATACTTCCCTCACTGGATATCAGGAGATTCTCACCGATCCTTCCTACAACGGGCAGATTGTCACCATGACGTACCCGTTGATCGGCAATTACGGAATCAACAAGGAGGATATGGAGTCCTACCGGCCTCACGCGCGGGGGCTGGTCGTGGGGGAATGCAGCCGCATCCCCAGCAACTGGCGTTGCGACACCAGCCTGCCCGACTACCTCGCGGAAAACGGGATCCTGGGAATCCACCGCGTCGATACCCGGGCCATCACCCTCCACATCCGGAACCAGGGCGCCATGAAATGCGTGATCTCAACCGAAGAGACGGATGCGGGCGCTTTAGTCGACAGGGCCATCGCGTCACCGGGGCTTGTGGGGCGCGATCTCGCCACCGAAGTCTCCATCAAGGAGAAAACGGAGTGGAAAGCCGATCCCGGCGCTCCGCCTGCAACACGCCGGGTCGCGGTACTCGACTGCGGGATGAAGTACAACCAGATGCGCATCCTCTCGGAGCTTGGGTGCGCACTCGACATCTACCCCGCCGCCTCAACCGCCGGTGAGATCTTGAAGGACAAGCCGAATGGATTTTTCGTCTCCAATGGACCGGGCGATCCGGAAGGCGTTCCACGCGTCGTCGAAGTAGTCCGCGGTATCGTGGAATCGGGGATCCCCACGTTCGGCATCTGTTTCGGCCACCAGTTGCTGGGCCTCGCGCTGGGAGGATCCACCTTCAAATTAAAATTTGGTCACCGGGGCGGCAACCAGCCGGTCAAGGACCTAGACACCGGGCGGGTTGAAATCACTTCGCAAAACCACGGGTTCTGCGTAGACAAGGATTCCTTCGATCCGACGCTGGTCGAAACGACGCACATCAATCTGAACGACGGCACATCGGAAGGCATGCGCCACAGAAAGCTGGCGATGTTTTCGGTCCAGTACCATCCCGAGGCGGCCCCCGGGCCGAATGATGCGAAACACTTGTTCAGTCGGTTTGTGAAGCTCATGGACGCAGGATCCATCGAATGACCCGGCACGATTGGATCGCCGTCCTTGATTTCGGATCGCAGTACACCCAATTGATTGCGCGACGCATTCGCGAACAGAACGTGTACTGCGAAATCATCCGTCACGACACGCCCGCGAATGAAATCGCGGAAAGATCCCCGCAGGGAATCGTGCTCTCGGGCGGGCCGGCAAGCGTCCTGGTGGAGGGATCTCCACAGGTGGACCGCGCCATCTTCGACTTGAACATTCCGATTCTTGGGATCTGCTACGGCATGCAACTGATGGCCCGGGACCTGGAGGGCGACGTTCAGCCCGGCAACCAGAGGGAGTTCGGGGCCTCCCGAATTTCCGTCTTCGCTGAGACCGGCCTCTTCGACGGTATCAACGGAGAGCTTGACGTGTGGATGAGTCACGGGGACCAGGTGATCGGCATGCCGGAAGGTTTTGTTGCCCACGCGAAGACGCCGAGCTGCCCGGTAGCCGCCATGAGCAATCAAGATCGAAAGTTTTATGGCCTCCAGTTTCATCCTGAAGTGGTCCACACGCCGCGAGGCGTGGAGATTCTGCGGTCCTTCCTGTTCTCCGTGTGCGCATGCGGGACGGATTGGACCATGGAGCACTTCGTTACGGAACAGGTGGAAACGATTCGCTCGCGCATCGGCGGAGATCATGTGATCTGCGGATTGAGCGGAGGCGTCGATTCTTCGGTTACCGCGGCACTCCTGCATAAAGCGATCAACAGCCAGCTTCACTGCGTTTTTGTCGACAATGGACTTCTCCGCCACGCCGAGGCCGAAGCGGTGGAGAAAATGTTTGGCGACCAATTTAAGATTGACCTCAGGATTGTGCGGGCAGGAGACCTTTTTCTGGAGAGGCTGGCCGGGGTCACGGATCCGGAAGAAAAGAGAAAGATCATCGGCAATACATTCATCGACGTTTTCGCCGAGGCCGCTCGTTCCTTCGAGGACGCGAAGTTCCTCGCGCAGGGCACGTTGTATCCGGACGTGATCGAGAGTGTGTCACCCATCGGCGGTCCCTCGGCCACCATCAAGAGTCACCATAACGTGGGCGGGCTCCCCGACGACCTTCACTTCCAGCTGATCGAACCGCTTCGGGAACTGTTCAAAGACGAGGTCCGGGTGCTCGGCCGGGAGCTGGGCCTCGGCGAACAGCTCGTGGATCGGCAGCCCTTTCCTGGCCCGGGTATGGCAGTGCGAATTCTCGGTGATATCACCGAGGAACGCGTCAAACTGCTGCAGCAGGCCGACCTGCGGGTGCAGGAGGAAGTCCGCAAACTGCCTCAGTATCTCGAGATCTGGCAATCGTTCGCCGTCCTTCTGCCGGTCCAGACGGTCGGCGTGATGGGAGACAATAGAACCTATGAAAACGTGGTGGCCGTACGTGCTGTCCAGAGTCTCGATGGAATGACGGCGGACTGGTACCGGATGCCATACGACACGCTTGACGCCATCGGGTCACGAATTATCAACGAAGTGCCGGGGATCAATCGCGTCGTGTACGACATCAGCAGCAAACCGCCAAGTACGATTGAATGGGAGTAGTTTCGGAGTGCCCAGACGCAGTGACATAGAGACAATCATGCTGATCGGAAGCGGGCCCATCGTAATTGGGCAGGCGTGCGAATTTGATTATTCCGGCACCCAGGCCTGCAAGGCGCTTCGGGAGGAGGGGTATCGAATCGTCCTGGTGAACAGCAATCCCGCCACGATTATGACGGATCCCGAGGTCGCCGACCGCACCTATATTGAGCCGATCACGCCGGAAGTGGTGGAAAAAATCATCGCCAGGGAGCGCCCGCAGGCACTGCTGCCGACACTGGGAGGTCAGACCGCGCTGAATACCGCAGTTGCGGTGGCACAGCGCGGGACGCTGGAAAAATACGACGTGGAACTGATCGGGGCGGATGTCGACGTCATTAATCGCGCGGAGGAACGCGACCTTTTTAAAGCAGCGATGGTGGAGGCGGACGTGCCCTGCCTGAAAAGCCGCCACGTGCATTCCGTCGAACAAGCCGTCGCCGCGACGGAAGAAATCGGCTTGCCGGTCATTATTCGACCCAGCTTTACCCTCGGCGGAACCGGTGGAGGCATCGCGCACACCCTGGATGAGCTGCGCGCGATCGCGGAAGGCGGACTCAAGGCCAGCATGACGACCGAGGTGCTGATCGAGGAATCCGTCATTGGGTGGAAAGAGTTCGAACTGGAGGTCATGCGAGACCGCAATGACAACGTCGTCATCATCTGCTCGATCGAGAACCTGGATCCCATGGGCATCCACACCGGGGACAGCATTACGGTCGCCCCGGCTCAGACGTTGACGGATCGCGAATACCAGCACATGCGGGACGCAACCATCCGCGTCATGAAAGCAATCGGCGTCGAGACCGGCGGTTCCAATGTGCAGTTTGCCATGAATCCCGTGAACGGCCAAATGGTGGTCATCGAAATGAATCCGCGGGTCTCGCGCAGCTCCGCTCTCGCGAGCAAGGCTACCGGGTTTCCGATTGCGAAAATCGCCGCGAAGCTGGCGGTGGGATACACGCTGGATGAACTGCCCAACGATATTACGCGGGAAACGCCGGCCAGCTTCGAGCCCTCGATTGACTACTGCGTCGTAAAAGTGCCGCGGTTCGCCTTCGAGAAGTTTCCGGGGGCGGACAATGCCCTCGGGGTCAGCATGAAGTCAGTCGGCGAAACGATGGCTATCGGCAGAAATTTCAAAGAGGCCCTTCAAAAAGCGTTCCGGGGCCTGGAGATCGGGGTCGATGGCCTCGACCGGAAAGCGGAAGCCCTGGCGGCCTCGGACCAGTCGATTGAAAAGGCACTGGAAGGCAGGAATGCGACGCGGATATTTTGCGTGAGAAAAGCGCTTCGCGAAGGAGTGCCGGTGAAGAGGATTTACGATATTACAGGGATCGACCCGTGGTTCGTCGACAACATCGCGCAGATTGTCGAACTCGAGGGGGAGATTGTCACTGCCTACCGTGAAAAGCGGTTTGATCGGAACATGCTGGTACGCGCGAAGGAGTTTGGCTTTTCCGATGCGCAGCTCGCGGGGCTCTCGGAGCGAGGTTCGTCTGAGCATGAGGTACGCGCGGAACGCCTCGCTGCCGGGGTAAAGCCTGTTTACCACCTTGTCGACACCTGTGCCGGAGAATTCGAAGCCCATACCCCTTATTATTATTCCTGCTACGGACAGCGAAACGAAGCCACGCCGTCAAAACGGGAAAAGATCATGATTCTCAGCAGCGGCCCCAACCGAATCGGTCAAGGCATCGAGTTCGACTACTGCTGCGTACACACCGTGCAGGCCGTGCGCGAGCTGGGATACGAAGCCATTATGGTAAACAGCAATCCGGAAACGGTGAGCACGGACTACGATACGTCGGACCGCCTCTACTTCGAACCTCTCACGTTCGAAGACGTGATGAACATCCACGAAAACGAACGCCCGAAAGGAGTCATCGTCCAGATGGGCGGACAGACGCCCCTGAACCTGGCGGTTCCGTTGATGCAGGCCGGGGTCCGAATTCTCGGCACGTCGCCGGACAGCATCGATCGGGCGGAAGATAGAAAAAGGTGCCGAGAGCTGCTCAACGACCTGCAATTGCGGCAACCCGAGAGCGACACTGCCACGACTCTGGAGGAGGCGCGACGGGCCGCGGATGTAATCGGCTACCCGGTCATGGTCAGGCCTTCCTACGTACTCGGCGGACGCGCCATGATGATCGCTCACAATCAAGAGGAGCTGGAACCCTTCACCAGGGAGGCCTTCAAGGTCAGCGCCGGCTTCCCGGTGCTGATTGACCGATACCTCACCGGGGCGATCGAGGTCGATGTAGATTCAATTTGCGATGGAAAAGACGTGTACATTGGCGGAGTGATGCAGCACGTCGAGGCAGCTGGAGTGCACTCCGGTGACAGCGCCTGCGCGACGCCACCCCACACCCTCAAGCCCGAAATGCAACGTCGACTCGAAGATGCCTGCAAGAAAATCGCACTCGCCCTCGATGTACGCGGGCTCATGAACGTGCAACTGGCGGTGGTTGGCGAGGAGTTCTATATCATCGAGATAAATCCTCGCGCTTCCCGAACCGTACCGTACCTAAGCAAAGCCACCGGAATTCCGTTGGCGCGGGTCGCAGCAAAAATCAGTGTCGGGATCACGCTGGAAGAGCTGGGTCTCGCCAGGCATCGCGCGTCTCCCGCATGGTGCGCCGTGAAGGAAGCGGTTTTCCCTTTCGACCGGTTTTCCGGCGTGGACCCGATCCTGGGGCCGGAGATGAAATCCACCGGCGAAGTTATGGGAATTGACACGTCTTTTGAGGCGGCATATTGGAAAAGCCAGATCGCCGCCGGCCAGGTGCTTCCCGAAAAGGGCTCCGTATTTCTCAGCGCGAAGGACAGCGATAAGCCGTGGATCGTGGAACTCGGCATCGAATTCGAACAGATGGGCTTCGAAATAATCGCAACCAACGGCACGTCCGAGGCATTGAGGGACGCGGGTGTGCTGTCGAAGGTGGTGAACAAGGTCGCGGATAATAATCCTCCCACGATCATCGATTACATGCGGGACAATAAAGTGCAGCTCCTGGTCAACACCCGGAGCGGCCCGGTCTCCCGTCTGGACGAGACGTTCATGCGCTCCGAGGCCATCCTTCGAAGTATTCCCATCGTGACAACCGAACCGGGGGCCCGGGCGACGGTGGCTTCTATCCGATACATCCAGAAAAACAACTGGGACGTCCGCGCATTGCAGGACTACCTGCAGGAACTAGAGCCGGCACAGTGAACGGGGTGCGGGGAGAATTCCGGATTTCCGATTTCGGATGTACGGATCCCCATCT
>CAUZEO010000049.1:0-20080 GCA_963578625.1 Kiritimatiellia bacterium
CCTGGGGTTCCGTGTCTGTCTGGGCCGCAGCCGCTGAACGTCGGTTCTTCGAGCTCATGACGGAACGGAAAAACGGAGGGAAAAGCCGGGGACGCCCCCGGAGGGGAGAAGGCGTCCGGGGCTTTTCCCGGGAGGATGGGATCAAGGGGGTGTGGGGGATACTTCCCCCACCGAAGCGGAGAATTTTTGGAGGATAGAGGAGTTGAAGTTTCGATCATTCGTTTATCCGATCGCTGGTGATGGATCACATGACGAACTCAATGTCCATTCGGGTCGGACCTCGGTAAGTTGTTGCGTTTTTGGCTCTGGTTTTGCCACCTAACGCGAGGAAGGGGGGAATCGTGCCACGAGCAAACCGTTACCCGAGGGCCGGATCTATCCAAGCGTGGCCACGAGCCGTCCACCCCGATCATCGACGACAAAACCCCGGGCTTCCTCACCAGCGGCGGAGGCTTCGGGCGGCACACGGGTCGTCACCCCGTACTCCTACCTGTGGGCAGACGAGGAAGTGACTCGCATGGCGGAGGACAAGGAGTACCTGAAGCCGGAGGTGTTCAACAAGTACGGGGCCATGGTTGTGCCCTCCGAAACGTACGAGTCATGCAACGAGAGTAGAGAAATGCTCCGATACAGTTTCGCGGCGATCTGGAGCAATCACCAGCTCATGAACAAGGCAGCCATCTGCACCGAAGTGGTACGATGGCGGCTTCCGTCCTCAAACCCTGATCTTTGAGATCGCCTCCTCTACATGATTCGGATTCTCAATTCTGTCCTTGTGATTCTCATAGTCGTTCTTTGCCCTGGTTTCCCGTCCGTCTTCTTCAGCCATTGCTTGCAATGACTCGTCCATCAGGGGGTCATACGCACTGAGATCTCTCGAAAAGCAAAGTCCCTTCAGATCTGTTTTCTGATAATCGATCGAACTGGTAACCAGTTCATCCGGTTCATTTGTTTCGGTGATCACCTTGCCGTCAGGGTCTATGACCATGCCTCCCTCGTTATTCGAGGCCAGGATGTAGTAGCCGTTCTGATAGGCATGCGTGCAGAGGGACTTCCTTTCCATGGGAGTCGTTCCTCCACCACTGGACCACAGCACCAGTTTCGCGCCTTTGAGTCGTAGTATCCGCCACGATTCCGTCATTCCAAAATCTGCGCAGATCGATCCGCCGATCGATCCGATTGGTGTATGAAACACGTCGAAGCTGTGATGTTCTTTAGAGGCAATCTCAAACAGGGCATTCACTTTACGATACCGGGCTATGATCTCCCCGTTCGGGGAGAACAGTAGAATGGAGTTGTAGACACCGCCGTCATGATGTTCGGCTGTTCCCAAACCGATATAGATCCGCAATTTCCGCGACAATTCCGAAAACTGGGGGAGATAGGTTCGTTCAATGGTTTGAGCCAAATCGACATACGCGTTTGTGAGCTGAGCTATTTCCTTTTGTTTTTCCGCCAGCCTACTTAGGTAGGGTCTGATTTGATAAACAAACATACCATCCAGAACCAATTCGGGAGTCAGGACGAGCTGTGCTCCCACGTTGTGGGCCCGGCGGATTTGTGTGACAATTTTGTCGAAGTTTTGTCTCACGTTACCCGGGTTCTGCCTGGTATTTACGGAGGCAGCGGTAACGCGAATTCTGTCCGGTGCTTGTTCAAGCATGATGAACTCCTTCTGTCTGCTTCTCGACAAGGTTCGATCGTAGCAAGCCCATGAATCCCATCAAAGCCCTTTCCCCCGCTCGCCCCACCTTCTCTCTCGCCATCGCCTTGCTCTTTCCCGTCGCGGCATACGCTGAAAAGGATCTCCAGAGCATCAAGGCCGTGCGGGCGGCAAAAGCACCGGCTGCTTGGCCGCTAGGTACGCTTCCAGTGCCCCATCAGCTGGTGGGCGACCGACATATCACCGGAGGATAACGCCGGCCTCTCATGCGGCGAGGCTGGGGTACACCCTTTACGGATTCATCTCGATCGTTTGGTTGTTGGTTCTTCCAGGCAGTATCGCCGTGGCACGTTTGGGTGTCAGAAAAATTTGGCTTTCTCTTGGTTTGCTGGGATCTGCATGGGCGGCTCTCATTTGGCTGGCACAGTTACTTTTTCCTGTTTGGTGTTTCCTAAGGCCCTGTTCGGATGCTAAGGGGTTCGTAGGATTCCACTGGATCACGAGCGAATTCGCGCGTTATCCTCGTCGTGGGCCTGAATGAAGAGACCGCTGAGTCTCGTTTTCCAGGGGGAAAACGAGATCGCGTCAATAAATAGTTGTACGAGAAGAGAAATGAATTCGATGCGGAGTGTTGTGCTGAAGAGATGGCTGGCCTTCCTGGCCATTGGATCTTGCGGAGTATGGGGAGGAGAATCCCATGCGTTGACGATTGCGGAAGAAGGCGAGGCCCGCGCCGTCATCGTGACGGCGGCGGAGGCGTCGCCCGCGGTGATCCATGCCGCGGATGAGTTGGCCCGGTTCCTTCACGAGATCACGGGCGGCGACTTTTCACATTGCACGGGAGATAGGGAACCCGGGGCAAACCTGTTGGTGGGTCCCGGGGCGGCCAAACTGGCGGATGTTGAATTCACCACCAAAGACCTGGGCACGGAAGGACTGGTCGTTCGCACCGTCGGCAACGACCTGATTCTTGCCGGGGGCGAGCCGCGCGGCACGCTCTACGCGGTCTATGCATTCCTCGAGGATGTCCTCGGATGCCGCTGGTACACGCCACACGCCGGCGTCATCCCCCGCGCTTCGACTCTCGAGATCGAGCCGCTCGATATTATTCAGCGCCCTTCGTTCGAGTACCGCGAAGTGTTTTACTCCCCCGCCTTCGACCCGGATTGGGCCGTGCGAATCAAGAGCAATGGTCAGTGTCAGCACCACAGCCTGGAAGAAAAGCACGGCGGGAGAGTGATCTACGGCACGTGGTGCCATACGTTCGGCGCACTCATCCGTGACGACGAATACCTGGAATCTCATCCAGAGTATTTTTCACTGATTGACGGGACGCGCGTTTCCTCCGGGCAACATACCGGTCAGATCTGCCTGACGAATCCCGACGTACTCCGAATCGCCACTGACAAAGTGCTTTCCTGGATCCGGGAGAGCCCGGAAGCGAAGATCTGGTCGGTCTCCCAGAATGACAACGACCGGGGCTACTGCCGCTGCGAGAACTGCACGGCGGTGGCGGAAGAGGAGGGGAGCCAGTCCGGGCCGATCCTGCGGTTTGTCAACGCCATTGCGGAGACGGTTGCCCGGGAGCATCCCGAGGTCCTGATCGACACGCTGGCCTACCAGTACAGCCTGGATCCGCCGCGGATCACCAAGCCGCATCCGAATGTCCGAGTGCGTCTCTGCACCATCAGCTGCTGCCAGCTGCATCCCTACCCGAAATGCGACCACGAGCGGAACGTGAGATTCATGAAAGCGCTGCGAGGGTGGAGCGACATCACCGACCAGCTTTACATCTGGCATTACAACACCAATTTCGCCCACTTCCTCATGCCGATGCCCGACCTCGACGAATTGTCCGAGGACATTCCCATGTACCGCCGGATGGGGGTAAAGGGGCTCTTCATGCAGGGGGGCGGCAATGATCAGTACGAGGGGCGGTTCGGTGCGGGATTCATGGACGAGTTGAAGACCTGGCTGATCGCAAAAATGATGTGGAATGCAGACAACAATCCCCGCGAGCTCATCGAGGAGTTTCTCACTGGGTACTACGGCAAGGCGGGCACGCCGATCGGGGAGTACCTGGATCTTTTGCACGCAAAGGTTCGTAAGGACAATGTTCACGGGATGCTTTGCGAAACGCCGGACTGGCCGTATCTGTCGGAGGATCTGCTGGCGCGGGCCAACCGGTGCTTCGATGCGGCGGAGAGCGCCGCGGAGTCCGAGGAAATTCTGTCCCGCGTGAAGCACGCTCGGCTTTCCATCGAGTACGTGGAGGTGCTGCAGGGGGTCCGCAGGGCCCTGGGACTGGATCGGTTGCCCGCCCAGATGACGACTCCGGACTATGTCCGCGCCCTGCGCGAGCCGCCCGGAACCGATCCCAAGGTCCGGGCGGCCGAGAAAGCCGGAGCCCTCCACCGCCTGGAAACCTTCATCGATCGTTGCGAGGCCGATGGCTTCACCCACTTCGGGGAAGTTCCCTACACCGTACGCACCTATTTCGAGGCGTTGGCCGCCCCCCTCCGGCCGCCCCCGGATTTGGAAGAGCCCTAACGCCGGTAACGTCCCGGAAAGCACAGCCTTGCCGTTGGAAGCCCGATGTGATTAGAGCCGAAAATCGCGTTCCCTCATTGATCCTCCTCTCGCTATGAAGATCGTGGCGACGATCAATCCTCTCGCGTCTTCGTGCCCCGTCTTCGTCCCTCTATTCCGCGGAGGAATCGGTGCACGAAGGCGGAGCACGATTTTCAATTGGGTGTGATGCAGGATTGTCTCCGTGGAGCAGGGGAAAGTGATGAAACCTCCGAATCTTTGTCCCGTTTTTGTCTGGATATTTGTCGTTTCGACTAGGATCAGGACAAGGATCGAGACGAGGATTGGACCGAGACTATCTTCGTCGTGATTTTTGCCGGAATCTTTTTCGATCGGCAGTAACGATGTAGTATGTTGATGTCGTTACCAACCCCATTGAACTGCTATGACGAAGGCTTTCCCCAGACATTTCGAACGCTACGTTGCCATTGGCGATAGCTCAACCGAAGGGCTCAATGACCCCGACGGCAACGGTGGTTATCGAGGTTGGTCGCGCCGGCTTGCCGGACGTATTGCCGGTGTTCAGGATGGTCTGCTGTACGCAAATTTCGGGGATCGCGGACTCACGACACGCGAGATCCTCGACCGGCAACTCGAGCCGGCCGCTTCCATGCAACCCGATCTGGTCAGCATTTTTTCTGGGACGAATGACGTCTTGAGCCGACAGTTTGATGCGAGTTCGATCGAGCGCGACATGGAGCACATGCAGCGGCGTTTCATTGAGACCGGCGCCACGGTGCTCACGTTCACCCTCCCCGACCTGACCCCCACCATGCCGATGGCACGCTTGATCGCGCCTCGCATCCACGCGATGAACGATGCAGTTCGAAGCGTAGTCTCGCGCACGGGCGCAAGCTGGGTAGATCTGGCCGCCTACCCTGTCGCCACCGACATTCGACTGTGGCACGAAGATCGAATCCACGCCAACGCCTGCGGGCACGCGCGCATTGCCGACGCACTGGCGTTTGCTCTCGAGTTGCCCGGCACGGACGACAGTTGGAGATTAGACCTGCCGCCGCCGGCGCCGATAACCTTTGGCCGGAAGTTGGCAGCTGAAGCATCATGGACGTGGCGTTACCTGTTCCCGTGGATGGCGCAGAGTGTACGAGCCCGTATCAAAGGGAAGAAGCTTGCGACCCGACAACCGAGTCTGGAGCCGGTCGAACACAGGTTGTAGCCCGCATCTTTCGGTGCGCCACCACTCTTCCTGCTGCGAACGCGGATGTCACGGCATACTGCGTACGTAACAGGAATTCGTTTGAATATCTTCGTCATTCTGATCTTCTGATTGCCGGGGGCAGGGGACCCACGGTCCTGATTTCCACAATCGATGGTCGCCATCGGAAGATCTCGTCGAATCTTGAAGCGATATTGAAAGAGCAGCGATATGTGTCGGTTCTCGATGGTGTTGATCATTCCGCCAGAATGGGTGCCCTTTTGGGCTACGGAAGCGTGTGTGCAAAACTCGAATACCCATGCGGCAGGCGGGAGAATGCAGAAGTATCGCGAAGGCCTCCTGGTCACGATCGGGGATTTCAATCAGCATGAGACCGGTGATTCAAGCTTGCTGACCGGTGAACGTACAGAGTTTGGGAAAACGTTCCAGATCCAGGAAAACGGTACCGCGAAGATGTTTTCGAGGGGGCACCGCAACCCGCAGGGTCTATTCGTAGATGATGAACTGATTCTGTCCACCGAGCACGGGCCCAAAGGGGGCGATGAGCTGAATCTGATCGTGCAGGGGGAGGACTACGGGTGGCCGGTCGCATCCTACGGATTTGAATACTACCTCGAGGATAACTATCAACGGCCCCACCTGCCTGCGTTCGCTGAACCGCTCTACTATTTCACCCCGTCCATCGGGATCAGTGAGATTACCAGGTACTCGGGCGAGGAATTTCCAAGGTGAGAAAATCTTTTTCTCATCGGGAGTCTCCGGCGACAGGCACTCTTCATCGCCCACCTTGAACCGGAAAGCCATGCGATCCGCCATCTGGGTGAGTTGCATCTGGAGCGACGAATCCGGGATATCGCAGTGGAGAGTACGGGCCGTGTATGGATTCTGACAGACGATGCGAAACTGCTGCGGCTAACACGGTCTGTATTTGATTTTTGAAACTGTGGATCCTTTCTGAATTTTGTGGGTAGGGTCTTTGCATCTACTTAAACAGAGCGCCCCACCGAGCTCCGCTGGGTTGAGCGAATCATTGTGCACTATTTCGCAACTTGATTACGTGTAATTCTTTGTCACCCGTGTGCAACCTGGAGTAGTTTGAAATCCTGCGCCCCACCGGCCGGAAGCCGGAGGCGACTACTTTGGGGCGTCTGCGGCGATGGGCATGTAGTTACCGTAGAATGTGTCGAATTTTATTTCGATCGCCGCCGTAAAGTCACCGTCGTTTTTTCGTGGGAACAGGGCTTTCGGTTCCACCTCCAGGTACAACCAGTCACTCCAAATGAGGCGGCAAAACACAGCCGAAAGTCCGTAGCTTTCAACATAACCTGGGTCCGTGTGGCCGTGTACGTATGCAGCGAGCCTGGCGGCCCTCTTTCCCCGATTGAAGGCGCGGTACCACGTGAATCTTTGGCCCAGGTCAACTCCTTCGCTGAACTTCGCCAACGTCGCGAGGGTGGTGGTTCGCAACAGGCGTTGCTCCCTGATGCCAAGATCCAGATCAACGCGCCTCCGGGTTCCGAACCCGGGAACCTTCCGCCTCCTGATCAAACCGAACATCCTCGAAGAAGGCATCGAACCTGTGGGCCGCATCGACCACGGTCCGGGAAAGTGAATCGTGGGAGCTTTCGATCCAGGTGAAACGGCCGTCTTCTTTGCCTTCTTCCTCTAATTCGGAGGCGTTGAGGGTGTACGGGGATTGAAGAATAGCCGTCGCCAAAATAAGGTGAAATATCTGGAACCGGGCCAGATCTGCGTCAATACCCATGGTTGCGACACCTATTTTGCGCGAAAATCGCCAATTTGTAGAGCCAAATTGTGCTCACGAAGGTCCTTTAGGGTGAATTATTTCTGGACAGGACGGCAGGAGAGCAACGATTTGTCTCCTCTCTTGCCATGAACCGATGTGACTATGTGGCGTTCCGAATATTCCAAGAAGGTGGATATGAGTGCAGATGCAAAAATTGAAGAACTGGGATTGAAACTGCCGCCGGCCCCGCAACCAATGGGGGTCTACAAGCTGATTGTGATCATCGGTAACATGGCCTACTTATCCGGACACGGCCCGGTTCTGGACGATGGTTCGATGACGACTGGACGAGTTGGCGATGATATCGATTTGAACGGTGGCCATGCCGCGGCGCGCCAAACCGGTCTCGCCTTGCTGTCGACGCTCCAGGCCAATCTTGGTTCGCTGGATCGCGTAGTACGAGTGGTAAAAACGCTGGGACTCGTCAATTGCACGAACGATTTTGCGAAGCAGCCCCATGTGATCAATGGATGCAGCGATCTATTTGGAGAAGTTTTCGGACTCGAAAATGGCGTTGGGGCGCGCAGCGCTGTCGGCACAAATGCGCTGCCCGGAAGTATCCCCGTCGAGATCGAGATGATCGTCGAAATTTCGAGCTGACCGAAAATCCAGCAACGAAAATTGCGAAAGCTCAAAACACCAAAGTTGCAACCAGGCGACTTGAACCACGGTAGGCATGAAGTTAACGGAGCCAAAAAAAATATTCTGCCGTCAATGATTCTGCCATCTACAGCGGAAATCGGAGAAATGAAGTTGGCCTATGCGTTCCGAATCCCTGCTCCCCATGGTGTACTCTTAATCACCATTCTACAACACCAGCGCCGCGGCTCTGAGTGAGTTGGCCATGTCATCCTGCGGAGCCGATGGTGGTGAATGAGTCCGGTTTGCCGCCCACTGCGGAATGAATTCCGAAACGCCTGAACGCGGAATGAATTCCGCGCTACCTACACAGCGCATTGCACTCCGTGGTAGAAAGCTGCCTTGGTTGTCTACCGGCCTTGATCGGCAATTTCCTGGCATTTCAGGCAGAGTTCGGCGGCCTTGAAGGCGCGCTCCTGGGTCATCGCGTTCTCTGTTCTATTCAGGCAGTCCAGCACGAGCTGCCCGAAAAAGGAAAACCCGACTTTTCCATTCACGTCGAAATTTTGCTCGCCGTTTCCATTGGCCAGGTACACCTGGTTTCCCGGTCTGTCGGATGCGATTTCCAAGTATTTGCGCAACTCGATGAAGCCGTCTGTCCCCATGATGATGGTGCGGCCGTCGCCCCAGGCGCGCAGGCCGTCCGGGGTAAACCAGTCGACCCGATAATAGAAGGACGTCCCGTTGTTGCCGACAAGGGATGCCTCTCCGAAATCTTCGAGCCCAGGGTGTTCCGGATTGTTGAAATTTTCCACCCTGGCGTAAGTCACGTCTGCGTCGATGGCCCCCGTATAGTGCAGAAACTGCTCACATTGATGGCTCCCGATGTCACATAGAATTCCGCCATACTGCGCCTTATCGTAAAACCAGTCCGGCCGGCTTCCCGGTTTGCCGTGTCGATGCGGGCCCAGGCCGATGACGTGGAGTACCCGGCCGATGGCGCCCTGCTCGATCAATTCGCCCGCGTACATGCCGCTTTCGGTATGAATCCGTTCCGAGTAGTACACCATGTACCGCCGACCGGTCTGGCCGGCGACGGCTTGCGCTTGTTCGAGTTGTTCGAAGGTGGTGAACGGACACTTGTCGGTGAAGTAGTCTTTTCCCGCCTCCATCACGCGGCAGCCGATGGGTCCGCGCAGATTCGGAATCGCGGCGGCGGCAACCATTTGAATTTCGTCGTCGTCGAGGATCTCGTCGAGGGAGCGGGCAGGCTGCACGGAGGGGTAGGTGGCCATGAACTCTTTAACTTTCGCCGGGTCCGGGTCGTAGACCCATTTTAACTCGCCGCCCGCTTCCTCCAGGCCGTTGCATTGGCCCCCGATATGCCCGTGGTCCAGGTGTGCTGCCGCGAACTTGAATTCCCCGGGTTTCACAACCGGTGCGGGTTTGCCTTTTGGTGCAAATTTTGATCCATCTGCCTGTTGGGTCGTCATGGTCTTCTCCATTCAGGTTTGTCCGCGTATGTCCTTCCATCGGGTCCGGACGTAGGCATTCATATCGTCGAGTTGCGCTTCGATGCTTTCCACCAGTTTGAACTGGGCGCGGCACCGGTCAAGATTGTGGTGCTCGCGGTGAATCTTGAAATAATGGTCTCCGGATAGATGATCGGTGAGAAATCTCAAGCCGATTTCGTAGGTGATTAGTTTACCCGAAAAGGGAAGTAGAGCGACTTCGTCATCGGTTAGAAAGGCTGAGGCCCCCTCCAGGTATCCATCCACGAGCGCTTCGAACAGAATCGGCTTCATCTGCACCTGCGAGAGGTCGAGTTCATCCTCCGCCGCCGGGCTGGTAGCCGTGCGGACCATGTCGCCGAAATCGAAAAGAACCGAGCCGGGCATTACCGTGTCGAGGTCGATCACGCAAATCGGATTTTCGCTCGTTTCATGAAAAAGGACATTGTTGAACTTGGTGTCGTTGTGAACGATCCGCTCAGGAATCCGGCTCTCTTCCATGCCTCCCATGACAACACTTGCATCTTCGGCGCGGCTACGAACGAATTGAATCTCCGTTTGTGCCGAGGAAGCACGTTGTTGCGTATCGGCACGGACCGCCGCCTCGAAATCCAGCAGGCGCTTGGGCGTGTTGTGAAAGTCGGGAATCGTTTCAACGAGGCGGGGCCCGGGGAGATCAATCAGGTCGGACTGAAACTTTCCGTAGGCGCGGGCAGCCCCGTATGCGATTCGCGGAGATGGGATCACATCATAGGATCGCGAATCGGGAACATAGATATACATGCGCCAGAAATTGCCGGCATCGTCTTGAAAAAACGGCTCGTGTTCGAGGGTCGGAACCAGGCATAACGTGTTTTCCTCTTTGGCGGAGGATTTTGAGGACAGATGGTCCGTCACTCGAAGCACGTTGGCCATCACCGTCGCAGGATCGGTGAAAATATCATGGTTGATTCGCTGGAGGATGTACCGCGATGTACGCGAATCATCCTTGGAAATGACAAGATACGTGTCGTGGATATGACCGCTTCCGTACGGGCTGGTGGACACAGGACTTCCATGAATTTCGAATCGCTGAACAGCGCTTTCCGGATCCCTCAAAACTTCTGCCACTCGGGTTTGTTGGCATAGACGAATTGATAGTATTCGCGTCGCTTCAGGCCGGCGGCGGCCGCGTCGTCGATGAGGATGCGTGTTGCCGGGTGCATTTGAAGAATGGAGCCGGGTACCATCGCGGTGAGCGGGCCCTCGATAACTTCAGCCACGCTTTTCGCCTTGCCTGACCCGAATGCAAGGAGCACACACTCGCGGGCTTCCATGATGGTTTGAATTCCCATGGTGATTACGTGCCGCGGAACCTCGTCCGTCGAGTTGAAGAACCGCGCGTTGTCCTCCCGCGTCTGTTGAGTCAGCGTTTTGATTCTGGTTCTGGATGCCAGGGATGAAGTCGGTTCATTGAAGCCGATATGACCGTCCCTCCCGAGCCCAAGGACCTGCACATCAATGCCTCCGGCGGACCGGATGGAGTTCTCATACGAAGCGCATGAAACCGGAATGTCACCCGCAATGCCGTCCGGAATATGAATCGATTCTGGAGGTATGTTGATGTGTTGAAAGAGATTCTCCTGCATGAACCGCGTATAGGACGCAGGATGATCCGCCGGCAGGCCGACGTACTCATCAAGGTTGAACGATGTGACTCCGTTGAATTCCAGTCCCTCCTCCCGATGCAGGCGGATCAATTCCGCATAGAGTTTCAGTGGGGTGGACCCGGTGGCCAGTCCCAGAACACAATCGGGTTTCTGGCGCACCCGGCCGGCGACAAGACGCGCCGCAACCCGGCAGGCTTCCTCGGGCGAAGATTGGATGATGACTTCCATCAGGCGGGATGCGGGGTTCGGGGCGCGGGGCGCGGGGATTGAGCTTCGAACATCGAAGTGCCGCAGGTCTTCCTCGTCTTCTTTAGATGTTCAGTGTTGGAGCTTGGACGTTCAAACTCAGATGCCTCGAAAAATCTGACCGTAGTAAGAGCCCGCACTGGAACCTGAAACCTGCCACCCACTTCCTTACTCCCTGCCAAGTTGCACTGAAAGTTTTTCGCGTACATCGTTCTCAAATCGCTCCACAAACGACAACGTATAATCCAAAATGTCGATCGTACCATTCTTTGATAGCGGCGTGAGGTCCATTGCAAACCAGATTCCATCCTCCGCGTCGACTTCATGAGGCTGGTGATATGTCGCGTTTGCCAAACGCCTTCCTTGACTCGCCAGATCATACCGTTTGCCTCCGGCGATCTGCGATTCGAAAATGCTGATAAGTTGATCCGCCAGTGGTGCGCGGTCACCGAGTCCGAGGCCCACTTTGTCCTTATCCAACATCCAGTCAAGCCCGCGCCATACTTCGCAACCGAGTACCCGGTCCGGTCGGGCATCGGGCGGAAGTTCACGAATCGCCCGGATTGATTCGACGCATACGGCGATGTGCGTCTCGTGTTTGTCCGCTGGATTGTGAACGTATAAAAAGGACGGTTGCGCCGCCTGGAGGATCGCCGCAAGATCTTGTTGAAGGATGTGGTTCGATGGGTCCTTCACTTCCTCGCTGGGGTGCAGTAATTGGATCATGGCGCTGTAGCGTCCGATTTCCGCTGCGCGCTCCTGCTCGCGGATTCGGGTATCCCTCATGTGGTCGTCGGTGAATTCTGCGAATTGTCCTGCGCGGGCGCTGCTGCTGCCGTCCGTGCAGGTTACGCCGGTAAAATGTTTTTCCGGGTTGTCATAGCACTCGGAGATCCCGTGAAATGCCATGATTTCCAGGTCGTCTTGATGGGCGCCTATTCCCAAATGGGTAGTCCGTTCCAGCGCCGAGACCAGTGTCTCGTCGTTCGGGCCCCAAATTTTCGCGTCGGGTCTAGAAAATTGCATGTGCGCGGAGCACCGTAGGAGGGGAGGATTCGCGAGTCAATTTGAATATGGACAACCGTCGTTTTCAGGAGCCGAGTAGCACGGGTATCAGGCCCGTGTAGCGGAACCCAACCGAAACCCAACCACACAATACACCTTTTCCCCCACGTCGAAGCAAGAATAGAGGTAACGAGGGTTGGGTAAGGAGATTGCCCAATTCGCGCTCAATCCTTTTTTCTTTCCTCATGCTGACACGGGTCGGATCCCCGTGCCACGCTGAGGTCGCGTGCTTGTGGTTCCGCTACACGGGCCGGAGGCGCAGTACCACGGAGGAGGTTCCGTGGTTGAGGCGCCTCTATATTATGATTCGACGTACCTATTCTTCCGTGCGAGGATCTTTTCGGGAGAGTTGTTCTTGAACTACCTTGTCACCGGCGGTGCCGGATTTATCGGCAGCCATATTGTTGAGGCTCTTGTCGCCAAGGGCGATGGGGCCGTGCGTGTCATCGATAACCTTCGCTCAGGACAGGCACGGAATCTCGACGGAATGGATGTGGAGTTCGTGGAAGGCTCGATCACCGACGAAGCGCTTCTCGATCGGGCGGTGGCAAATGTCGATGCGGTTTTCCATCTCGCCGCGATGGTCAGCGTTCCTGAAACCATGAAGTATCCCCGGGAGTGCATGGAAATCAACACCCTCGGGACCCTGCAGCTCCTCGCCGCCGCCCGGCGGCACGGGGTCCAGCGAGTCGTATTTTCATCAACCAGCGCCGTGTACGGCGACGATCCGGTACAACCCAAGCTCGAGTCGATGAATCCCCAGCCCTTAAGTCCCTACGCAGTCAGCAAGCTGAACAGTGAGATGGCAGTGCGGATCCTGGGAAAGCAGTTGGGCATTCGCGCGGCCGCGCTGAGATATTTTAATGTCTACGGTCCCCGCCAGGATCCCAAAAGCGCCTATGCGGCGGCGATCCCAATCTTCGTCGCCCGCGCACTTCGCAATGAGGACATTGTCATCTATGGCGACGGAGAGCAGACGCGGGACTTCGTGTTCGTAAAGGATGTCGTGCAGGCAAATCTGCTGGCCCTCGAAAAGGGGGAGGGGATATACAATGTCGGTGCAGGGAGCACCGTTACAATCAATGAACTGGCGCGACAGATCATTGCGATGACCCGGTCGAAATCAGAGATCATCCATGCCGATCCACGTCCCGGTGACGTGAAACATTCCAGCGCGGATGTTACCCGCATGAAAGAAATCGGATTTGAACCCAAGGGGGAACGGGACGAAGCGCTGGGCCGGACCGTGGATTATTTCATGTCCAACTCGTGAAACGGCTTTGGGGCGTTTAGTATTTAATCTCTAGTTTTAGCATCGCAGATTCCCACTGCCAAGACGGCAGAGGATCTTGCCCGGATCGCCCGGCCCCACTTTCAGAAACCCGTCACGGTGCGAATCCTTTCCCCCGTCGTGGTCGAGGGTTCGGTCCGCAAGGAAATCAAGATCAAGTCGATCGACGCGACGGTGCCGGAGTAACCTGCGTAGGGAGAATTAGGCGATGAAGCAGATTCTTATTTCAGGAAGGGCGACAGGAATCCCGGGAATCGTCTCACGGGGTCGGGGCATCTGCACGGAGAAGCCCTTCGCTCTTCAACTCGGCCCAGAGTGACGGTGGGATCGGGTGACGAAATGCGTCAACGGTAGCGGAAATTTGTTCCGGCTTGAATGCGCCGGGGATCACGGAGGCTACCGACGGATGACCGAGGGGAAACTGGATGGCGGCGGCCGGTAACGGGACGTTGTGACGGGCGCAGACGGTCTGTATGCGCCCGACCTTTTCCACGACCTCGGGGGTTGCGTCTTCGTAATTGTACTTGGCTCCTTGCACCGGGCCGGTTGCCAGGATGCCCGAGTTGAATGCGGCGCCGATGACGATGCCGACACCGTCGGCGGCACAGCGGGGCAATTCCTCGTCGAGCGTATCCTGCTCCATCAGGGTATACCGCATGGCCAACAGGAAGAAATCCAACGGCACCGCGTCGAGGAATCTCGGTATGGTGCCCAGCTCATTGACGCCGGCTCCGACGGCGCACACCAGGCCGTTGCGCTTCAATTCATCGAGGGCGCGCCAGCCGCTGGTAACCAGTTGCGTCATGTGTCCCTGCACGGCGTGATCGGTCCTGTGAAACATATAGTCCAGGTCGTGAATGACCAGGCAATCGATCCACGGTATCCCCAGCCTCTGAATGCTGTCCTCGTAGGCCCGCATGATGCCGTCGTAGCTGAAATCGAAGACATCGTCGAAGGGTAGTCCGCCCTTCCGCGGGTTCGGCCCTGGCGGCGCGTCGCGGCGCTGGGGCCGTAGCACCCGCCCCACTTTCGTGGAAAGAGCAAACTGGTCGCGCGGCAGTCCACGCAGAAACGTGCCCACCCGGTGCTCGCTCTTCCCCATCCCGTAGTATGGCGCTGTATCGAAGTACCGTATCCCCCCATCCCAGGCCGCCTGCAAGGTCGCGTCTGCGTCCGCGTCGCTGATCCTGAAGAACAACTCGCCGAGTGGCCCGCAGCCAAAACCGAGCTGCGACACGGTCGGGCCGGTTGCTCCGATTTTTTGCTTTTCAGTCGGGTCCATCTAGGTTCAAATTTGGGTCCATCTAGGTTCAAATTTCGAATGGCGCTGGTTTAAACCAGTATATGGGTAATCTTTATGGTAAGCTTAATTAGAAGCAATACGAATTTGACCTGCTCTGATGCGTATTTCAGGGGCGCGGTTGGGGTCCCGAGCGCCGTCTGTGTCGGAATTGGCGGTGCTTTGACCGTTCGCCGGCGGGTTCATCGTGAGTTCCACGTTCTCCGCGCGGTCAAAGAATGTGTCGTCGATGAACCGTTGCTTCCTGGTTCCAAGTTTTCTCATTTTACAAATTCATCCGGCTCATTTTCCCTATCCTGCAACGCGCCGTATTCCTCGCCAACATAGAACGTGGCCTTGTACCTGTCCCTCACGATGGTGACCAGGTAGAGTCCGTTTCGCGTGGCGCGATTTTTCCCGATCGCGTGCTTCCTTCCATACCGCAAAGCCACTCGGTGTTTCGATTGCCGCAACCTGTCATGCCATTGCGCGCACAGGAAAGCTTCGGAACCTGAGGTTTGGAAGTAATAGGATTGCGCGACAGGAACGTTTCGTACGATTTCCGTGCCGGGTTACCGTTTTGGTGGTGCCGCTTCACGAATGACGGCGCCGTGCTCGTCGTGCATGACCAACAGCGCGAAATTCTCGACCCCGTCCAGATCGCTGGTGCTTAACGAGACATAATCGAATTGGCCTCGAAGATCCGTGTAGCCGTCTTTGAAGAAGCGGATTCTGCCGTCGGTCGTCATGCGGGCATAAACCTTTACATAGGTTTTCGGCAGGGGCTCCCGGGATTGTTTTCGCGTCACATGCACAATGCCGTAGTTCTCGATGACATGCAGCGAGAGATCGTTTGCATAGTATACCTGCGACTTGCTGATGCCGCCGGCCGTGGCCTCGACCATGATGTTTTTCCCTTGGAATTCGTCGGGCAGGTCAAATGACACGGCGTGTTGGGTCTCCGGCAATTCAACCTCATCTACGCGCCGCGGGTTGATGTAGGCGAAGTGTCCCCTGTCATCCCGCGCGAACGGACTTTTTGAAAACAAGAGTTCTATATCCATTGGGTAGTAGCTCAACGTGCAGGCGGTGAGGTTCTGGTAGTCCATCCGAATTTGCCCGTCTTCCACCTGGAATTCAAGGGACGGTTCGGTGGCCGCGAGCCGTCCCTGGAGCTGTTCGCGGTCCCGTTCATCCGAGATCGTTGCTGTTTTGCCCGAAAGCTCGGCCAATTGCGTTCCGGCGTCCGCAAACCTTTTTCGCCAGGCGGGTACGGGATGATTTGCGTACTGATCGACGATCGCGCGGGCATCGTCCACCGCACCTCGGTAAAAAGCCACGTACAGTTTGAGATAATCGTACTGCAGGGCTTCGTGCAGGTCCTCCCGGCGAAGAGAATCGAAGAAGGCAATCGCCTCATCCACCCGATCCTGCAGCAACAGGTAATAGGCAACGCCAAGCCGGTCCGCCGGATCCGGGCTCTCCTTGTAGCGCAGGACATTCATGAACCGGTGATACTGGTCATAGAACCGGTCATTAAGAATTTTCCGGTGTTTCCCCAACATGTGCACGCGTGCATTGACGAGGGGTTTGTACTCCATGTGCTGGTAGGTATGGCGGGCGACCGAGTCGACGGTCAGCAGGGGAGAGACGAGCCAGGCTCCACACCTCGACGCGAATGCGCTGTGCCGCAGATACTCCCGCGCTGCCGGCAGTTCGTTGTGGAGTAGCGCATAGGACCAAAGCGTCTGATTGAAGGCGCGCCGCGTAGACAGCAACCGGATGAATGTTTGAAAATCTTTCTGCTTCTTCATTCGCCAAGCGATTTTCGTCAGGTCGAGCCGGTGAATGTTGTGGGTATTCAGGTAGTTGACGACCTCGTCCGTGCTTCCGTTTTGTGAAACGTACTCCCACGACGCGGTGTCGATGGAGCTGAGCTTACCGACCACGTGAAACGAAATTCCCTCCGCGGAGGCCACGAATCTGTCCCCTAACGCAATGTGCGCAGGGTAATGCCTGAAGTCCCCGTCTTCCGGGAAGTAGAAGTGGTACTCGAACTTAAAGGTGGAATAGGGTTCGAGGTTGATGGGGACGGCGCGAGTGAAGAATCCGTTCTGAAGCGGCAGGGCGCCTTCGGGGATCTGGGCCAGAACCCGCAATTTCCGGCGCGTCGAAGTCGGGTTCGTCAGCACGATCTGCGCACCGTAGGCGGTGCGGACGAGAAACTCGTCGGTCACAAACTTGTCGTATTTCTCGTTTCCTTCGAATCGGTACCGATCGTCCGCCCGGAAGAAATTTTCGCTGACCAGGAGAGGTGTCGCGTCGCCTACCGGATCTCCCCGGCGGATCTCCTTAACCGCAATCAGAGCGGGGCCCGCGACCTTGAGGGTAAAACCAAGTCCTTCGGTTTCCGTTTCATGCTCCGGGGCTTTGAATGGCAGGTCCAGTACGGACAGGGCCAGGATCATCTCGGCAAAATTGCCCGAGGCGTGAATAAAGTTGGGGGAGGTGAATGGTCCGTTTCCATCATCCCCTGCGTAATCATTCCAGAATGCGTTGACACGAATGAGTTCCGCGTTCTGCTGCTCGATTGGGAGTTTGTAGTAATTGTTTTCTACCCATTCTTCTGTCTTGTCGAGTTGCCGGAACAGTGCCTGTACGGATCCTAATTCTCTCTCTCCGAGCGCGTAAAATGCATCTTCGCCGTCAAAAACAGCTTCCTCCTGATTGAAAGTGCGCATGACTCCGTCCGAGCGGGAAATTTCGGAGGTCCGCTGTGCCGGCTCTAAGGCGGGCGCGAATCTGGCTACGGTATCCACCCCCGGGGCATTTCTGATGACAGGATGAGAGCCGCCGGAGGGTTTGGCCATGCTTCGAGATGCCCGTACTTTCTTTTTGGCGGCATCTTTTGCGTCTTTAATTCCCAGCCTGTCCGAAGTTTCCATTGCCGAACCGCGCAATGCGGTGTTCAGCAGATGGTCCAGTGCATCTGCGTCCGGAACGATGAGATCGAAGCGGTCCTGAGTGTCTCGCCGAACATTTTCAAGACCGGGCGATTCGCGTTGCGCCAGCAATATTCGCTCCACCGCGTTTAGTCGGCCGAAGGCCCAGGCATCGACATATCCGGACAGGTCCTCACCGAGCAGCCACTGGTCGAGAAAGGTTTTGTCCTTCTTGTTGGCTAGATACGGCTTCACAATCGTGTCGAAGAACGGTTTGTCCTTGTGAAAAAGAAAGAAGCTCAACTCGTGGCACGCGTGGCGCGAGTATACATCGTTCTTTTCACTGGCTTCCATCTCGTGCCAGCGCAGTAGAAATCGGAATTCTTCCAGGGCGGGGTTCTCGCTCAGCGTGGCGTACAAGTTGAAAACCGCGGGAAGTGAATCGTAGAGTTCCATCGCGGAGGTGGTGAGGTCCACGAGTTTGAACTCTTCTCCGGTACCCCGTGCCGCCACCGATTTCTGTTCCGTGAAATGTACATCGGGATCAAGTCCCGCCAGTAATCGCAGATCGCGCGCTTCCGGAGCCTTTCCCTCCAGTGACGATTCACGATAGGCGACCGTCAGCGGGTCAACCGCGACGACGTGAATCTGGGTGCGAGGTCCAAGCTCGTTTCGCTTGATCGTGACCAAGCCGTCTTCGTCCGGTTTCAAGTTCGTCAACAGAAGAGAAGGCGTTTGCAGGAAGTCGAGGTTTACGCTGTTGGCTTGCCGGTCGAGTCCAAAGTGGTTCCTTTGCAAAACCTTCTCGGCGAAACTTTCCAAGGGCATGGCCACGTCATCGAACGCCTCCCCTCCAGCCGCCTCATCTTTCGCCGTTTGCGTTTTTCGAATACTCCATGGATTGAGCAGGAGTTCGGGTCGATTCAGCATATTGCCCGGGAACTGCTTCGCATATCTCCGGTCCAGGATGTAGCGGTACTCATCGCCGATATTGCGCTCCGCGACATACTGCGATTCAGGAGGAAATAGCTTGAACGCCTGTTCGCCGGGGGAACCGGCCGTCAGATGATCGAACAAGCTGTACCCGGGGATGAACTGCGTGGCCACGACGTGAATGCGGGTAAATGAAGTGGGATTCAGCACCCGGATCCTGATCTCCTTGTTGTCGATTTCAAGGTCCGCCAACTGGAGAGGATCGGGGATGCGGCGCTGCAGGATTCGTTGCGGTGAAAGAATGAAACCGTGATCCAAGGTGCCGTCGGTGACGCGCACCCTGGTCTTATGATTCGAGTGTTTGAACGTCAGTTCGTAATTCCCTGCCGGCAAATCATCCACGATGAGAAAGCCGCTATCGTACCGCAGGTGGCTTGTGCGGTCGGTGACGTAGGTTTCCCCGCGCAGTTCAAGCAGGGAGTAGAGGAGGCGGGGGTCTCCATTTACCGGGCCTGCGTAGGGGATTAGGATCGGTTCTTTCGTGCCGGCATGCAGTGAAGGCGAGTAGGGATATCGGTCCCGGATCATGTGCCAGATCCGCCCGCCGCCGGTGGACGTTTTCGCCGTCAAATACGTTATGTCGTCTAGCTTTCCAAGGTCGATCATGCCGGTGTCGTCCGTCTGCAGCGTCTGGTGGACGGTCCGCTTGAAGTACCGATGCTTGAATTCAAGGTTCACCGGGGTGTCTGCCTTTGGTTCGCCATTCTTTCCCAGGACATACATTCGGTATGCGCCGGCCACGCGGGAGAGATGAATGGAATCTACTGAAAGGGTGTTGTCTATCTCGTTGAGACGAAAGAGTGCCTGGTCCGCCACATCCTGCTGTTCCTGGAGGCTCAGGTTCTCGACCTTGGCGGAGACGTCGAACTGGATGGATGTAATGCCGTCAGGAACCTTGAACCGGTGGGTCGTCGTGTCGGCCAGTTCCAACTTGAAGTCGGGCACCTCGAGTGATGAGGAGACGCCTTGCCGTTCGGTGGAAGTGATGCGCAGGCGTACATTCTTGAGCAACGACAGCCCTACCGGGTTACCATTCAACTCGAGCGTCGGACGAAATATGACTTCGGCTTCTTCTCCTTTCACAAGGGACTCCCGGTCCACGTACGCGCCCGCGTGAAGTTTGTAGGACTCCGCGACGTGCTCAAATTGCGCCATGGTGCACCGCGTTCCATCTTTGAGAATCACCTGCTGCGGACCCGGACTCGTGCTGAACGGGACGATCACCGCGCCGTTTTCATTCGGCCTGTACTCTTTGCCGCCAAGCCAGAGGACCGCGTTGGGGTGGGGCT
>CAUZEO010000050.1:0-19842 GCA_963578625.1 Kiritimatiellia bacterium
GAAAATAGCGTGTAGCCCGGAGAGGCGTTGGTTGTATTCAGGATCAAACCGATGGTGTTGGTCGACCCGGCGTATGCAGTCAACGCGAGTCCAATAACTGTCAGCGCGAGACAAACTGAACGGTGCGCCCTCATTATCAGGACCGCTAGCATAAACAACTGTAAATGTCAATGCACGAATCTATGCAAATCCGCTGGAGTGCAGGAACTCTCAGTCCAGCGCCTTCGGCTGTAATCGAAGAACAACGGTGGGCGGATTTGAAATCCGCCTTTTTGTGTCATTTTCCGGCCCGTCGAAGGCAGATTACAAATCCTCCCTCCAACGTTGTCCAATCGAAAGAAAAAATCGAGGCGGAAGCGGTACAAAGGCAACGAGGACGGCCCACCTCTGGGCCGTCCCCGGCTGAAATGATATATAGTAACGCTGACGTCAGCGCATGCGGCGGCGCATCGCCGACAGCATCAGCATGCCGACCCCGATCAACAAGGCAGTGGCCGGCTCGGGAATGACATGCGATTGCAGGGCCAACCCGGCGAGGTTTTCATGGCCCTCAGAAAAAACGCTACTGAAAGCACCCGACTCGTTGTCATACCGGAGAACATTGCCGTTACTGAAGGCCTGATAAACAAAGCCGTCCAGGCCAAACTCGAACTGACGGGAGTAGATCCCCGTGCCTTGATAAGCTCCATCATCCGAGGTCCACTTCGTCGCAACACTGAGGTCGGCAGACAACTTATAGATACCGTCGCTGCCGTTGACATAGAGACTACCCTGCCAGAATCTCGGGAAGCCTGAATATTTCGGTAATTCCGAACCGTCGTGGGGGAAACCGGAAAAGCCAATATTTGTCCCGGGGCTCGCCATCGCTGGTCCCTGGTACGTCACGATCGCCGGAGGATTCATCGCCCGGTTGACGTACAGAATGCCGTCATCTCCGAGAACCGCGCCATTCACCGTGTCGGCCAGGTCGCCGATGTTAAATGGCACCCCGAGAACAGCGCCATTCGCGTCGAATCGGCTGACTCTAAAAGTGGGGCTCTGATTTGCAACGTAGAGCGCACCGTCCGACCCGAAGGTCAAGTCCGCAGGCTGATTTATGAGATTCTGGTTGTGAATGAGCGCGCCGAGATCCGCCCCGGTATTCGGATTGTACTCACGGACTTGATGCGGATATTCGACCACGGAGACATAGAGTCGGTCGTTGTGGAGGACCGCTGCGGAAAACCCGTGTCCATAGGGGCCGCCCACGTAGTCTTTGTTTTCCCAATCTACTGTCCCGTTGGGCTTTAAGCCGATCACTCCAGCGCGAGGACTGCTGCCACCTCGCTGGTTTATAATCACCCGGTCAAGCACCCAGTTCGGGTCAGTGATCGTGGCCTGTGCGGAGATCAGTGGCAATCCCGTCAACGACGCGGTTATAATTCCAAGGACGAGTGTGTTGATTCTTTTCATGACTTAACCCCTGTTCTTTGAAGTGATTTACCTAGCCCGTGCTCTTTCCTTCCCAACGTACAGCCTTCTCGTCTCACAAATACACTCCCGTGTCAACACCCCATGTCAATAGGGTGTCCCGCAAGAGCCGCACCTGGCTTCGGTTTCGGTTTTCATTGACATCTAGAGGGCAATTCCGTGGCATGGGCATCCTGCCCGTGGCCAACGGAGGCTCCAGCCGGAACACACGGGCTGCGGCACGGCTCTGTGCCAACATCCTCAATTTCATTGCCTTTACGGAAGATTTTGAACCGCGAATCGATGCTAATGACGATTCTAAGGTAAGATCCCCCTTTGGATGTGAGAAAGCTTACGAGTGAGCTCGCGATGAAGGGGCCTCTCATTCCCGAAAAATCAGATGGCGTAGCGCGGAATTCATTCCGCAGTGGCTATGTCCGAGCGTGGAATCCCCATCCGAACGCCACCCACTCCGGTGAAACCCACCGTGCGTACTGCCCTTCGGCCAGCGCGGCTTTCAATGGATCGCGCCCGATCCGGTCATAGCTCTCCGAGAACCACAGCGATCCTGACGACTTCCGCTTCCAAGAGGAGTAACATTGCTGAAATCTTACGCCTGCGGAATGAATTCCGCGACTCCTAAACGCGGACTGAAGTCCACGCGGCGTGTGCCTTGGTCCGGCCCTTTTAGAATTCCGCCGGCGGCTCCCCCGCCCAATCGCGCCGATTGAAGGAGAACTCAACTTTGGTCTTTGCCAGCTTTTCGCCGACTTCCAATACGGGGTAGGCATGGAAATTGATCGGACCCGAGGCCGGACCCGGACTCACCACGATGTCACGCCCCCGGCTGAGCTCGATACGATTCGCCGGATGATGCCCAAAGAAATACGTAGAGAGTCTGGAACACTTGTCTCCCTCACTGATGTCTATGGGCCACCATCTGCCGTCCGTATAAAACTCCGCCCAGCAGTGATAGCCGCTTATCCCACCCGCATCCCTCTCCGAAGGGATTGACGCGCCAATCGCAAAACGGGCGGGGATGCCGACCGACCTGGACAACGCAATGAAGTAGGAATGGAAATCCGTACAGTTTCCGGTCCGGGAATCACAGGCGTAGACTGCATCGCCTTGTCCATATCCGGACCCGAACTTCATGTAACGCATCCGGTCAATGGTGTGGTCGTAGAGGGCTCTCGCACGCACCAGTTCACCCTGTTTTCCCTCCACGACTTCTTCTGCAATTGCACGAAAGTTTTCGTTGTCCGGCACCAGACGTTCCGGACGGAGGTATTTATCGGGAGGCCGTGATTCGTCGGCGTACACACCCTTTTCAAGGCGTTCTACCCCATAGCGGATGGCGATGGTCTTCCCGCTGTCTTCCGGATCAAGCGTTAGAAAGAGAACCTTATTTCCATGCTCATCATCTTCCAGGATTTCCTGGTCCACGGGCGCTTCAATGGCCATGATCGTGACCTTTTGAAACGCGTCCGTGGCCGGCATGGGTATCCACATGCGGGCCGTGTCGGTTATTTCAGGCAATGTCGCCCGGTAAAGAAACTCGAATTCGTCGCGTTCCTCGATAACCCCGAGCTGGCGCGGCGAAGCAGCCTTCACCGGGGCACGGCGCCACGTCCGGTCGCGCTTTTGCTTCCATAGGTACAGGGGCTGGCCATTGGTCTTGTGGACGGTGGTTTCCGTCACTGTCATCGCGCCCGGGTCGCCGGCCAGGAAGAAATCAACGTCGTACACGTCTCCCTCTGAACTGGCCAAGTCCACGCAAGCAAAGTGACGGCGTGGTCCCAGGTTCGCCAGATATTCGGTGTGCACCCGCACCAGTTTTAGTTGGAGTTCCTTCCCCTCAAAGTGGATCTTGAAGAACCCATTCCCTAAGAGCATCTGCTCTTCGATGTGTTTTTCGATTCCTTCCTGGATGTCCGCCGTCACCACGTCAGGCACGGGACCCAACAGATCCTGTCCTGACGTCTCATGACGCCCAGTCGAACAGCCCGCGAGCAGGACATACGCCACGACTCCCGGCACGAAGACCTGACGAAGGCTCACATGAATCCGTTCGACGATGGAATGGAATGTCGTGCCTGACGAAAAATCATTCGGGGTGTTCCGGATGCTCAGACTCGCCGGCTTTTTCTGGATGCTCGGGATGATCCTTCACCCCATCTTTCTCTGGATGCTCGGGATGATCCTTCGCCCCATCTTTTTCTGGATGCTCGGGATGATCCTTCGCCCCATCTTCGGATGGTTGATCCTTTGGGGGATGATCGGTCATCCCATTGCAACCCGCCATTCCAAGCGAAACCGCCGCTGCTACTATTACCGAGACCAGAGTTCCATTCAATCTTTTCATATCCATTCTCCTTTAACATTTCGGCTCTAATGCCACCGTCCCATTTCATACTGCTTTACGAATCGGCCGCTGACAACCATGAAAAACGGACATCCAGATCGTGGTGGATGGCGATTGTAGTAGAAAAGCAGGCAACGGGGTCTTCCATCTGCGGTTGGCCTCGCGTACTTGAGGCAGCCTGGCGTGTCGTGCGGAATGAATTCCGCACCTCCCCGGACGCGGACTGGAGTCCGCGCTACGCGGGACGGGAAACTACTCCTGCCGGCTCCCATGCTCTATCCCATCTGGCGAAGAGAGTGCCGGCCTTGCCGTGGTTGGTGTCCATGGCAATGGCCAGTCGGTTGGTGCCATGCTTTGACGGCAGGTGAAGAGAGGTCGTATCCTGCGCGGCCGGGATGGTGCCGGGGCCCGCAAATACTTCCTCGCCGTTCCACCAGACTTTTACCGGCCCGTCGTGGCCGAGGTGGATGTCGACATGGTCCCACGGTCCCACTTCGACATCTTTCACGAAGTAAACGAGCCCCGCGCGCTCCTCGATCCGGTCGCGAACATCGAACGGGTCCTGGTGTTCAGGCGTGGTTACCGTATCCAGTTTCAAGTCTCCTGACTTGGGGTCCGGCAAGGTCGCGCCTTCGATTCCCTCCTCCGTCCCCACCAGCGCGCTGACGAGAAACTCGTCGATGAACTCCGCCCGGTGAAGAACGTCCGCCAGGTAGATTTGAGGATGGATCCACTGGTCAATGGCCGGATCCTCCTGAGCCACTGCATTGCCGTAAAAGCTGAGCGAGAGCCGATGATGATTGTCGGGCCTGCGGGCGACTCCCATGTAAGAGTGATCCGGCTTGGGCCCGGATGGCAGTACGCATAAGAGGTAGGTCTTCCCGTCCTTCACGCGAAAGATCGCATGGTGGGCAACACTGTCTTCCTCCAGGTGCATATCCTCATGCAGTGGATGCCAGCGGCCGCTGATGTAGACCCGGCCGTCGACGGTCCAGAGGGCCGGACCGGTCAGGGTAAGATCCGTGAGCTTCTCCATCTCCCAGGATTCGAAAGGATAGGCGCTACGGCAGATGTAAGGATGCTTGGGCACGAACCCGCCCTCACAGCGCATGATCATGGTCGCGGTGCCATCCGGAAGAATCTCCAGGTAACACTCGTTGGGTTTCTCCTCCTCCGACTCGAAAACGACCCGGACATCCTTCCAGGTGTGGCCGTCGTCGCTTTCGAACCAATGCACCCCGAAAGGCCTGGGGCGGAGATACCCTGCGCAATAGTGCTTGCCGCGGTATGCGATCGGCCGCCACAGAACGTAATGCCCGCACCCCTCGTACCGCGTCCATGGTGTCCAGCGATCGCCGTCTTCGGTCGACGCAAAACCCGATATCCCGTATTCCCCTGTCTCGATCTCCTCATGACCCACCGCAAAAAGACGCGCGCCGTCCGTATAGAGGTGGGCATCGCGCGTATCGCCGTCCCCGCGCAGCACGGTGACCGTATCCCAGGTAATCCCCGCATCCCGGCTGCGTTGAATAATCAACCGGCCTTGATCGCAAATATGATCATCCCCCTGGCGGTATCCAACATACAGGTCACCCTTGAACCAGCAGGCGCCGGTAAAGGCGTTGTGTCGGCGGTCGTTCGTGACTCGACGTATGCTAAGGACTTTCATATCAGTGGGGCCTCCGGCTACGGTTTTCGGTTGTAGGTGTTCGGTGTTTTCAGAGGAGTCCGAGTTGTACTCAGAAACAAGATTTTCTTTGCACCAGCAAGCGACGGCAAAGGCATTCTGACGACGGCAGTTCGTGACACGGCTTATCCTTAGGGACTTTCATATCAGTGGATGTCGAATATTGAAGGTGGAGTTTCTCTTTCCTTGGACATTCGATATTGGAAATTTTATCTTCAACCTAAACACTAAATACTGAAGACTAGACACTCCCTGCCCCCCTCGGCCACGTCAACTCCTCTCCACTCTCCAGGTACTGTACCAGTTTCCGTGCGGAAAAAGCGCGGGCCTCGGTGGTTTGGTTCCGGCCACCACCCATGTGGGGCAAAATGATCACGTTCTCGTGGTCCATGGCATATTGGACAAGGGGTGATTCGCGCATGTCTTTTCGCCACTCATTATGGATTACGTCGGCTCCGAAAGAGTATAACTTGCCCGATTCCAGCGCGCCGATCAATGCTTCCTCGTCAATGACATCGCCGCGACTGGTATTGATCAGCGAGGCCCCGTCCTTCATACGGGAAAAGACATCGGCGTCGAACAGGCGCAGATTTTCCGGGGTCAGGTGAATGTGAATCGTAATAGCATCCGACTCCGCCAGCAAGGTGTCGAAATCCACTTGTTCCACTCCGGGAATACTGAATGGCCGCAGGTCGCAGCCCAGGACGCGCATCCGGAAGGCCTTTCCGATCTCCGCGGCCATGCTTCCCAGCCTCCCGACGCCGAGCACACCGACGGTCTGCGGGGAAATCGCGTCTCCGCAGATCGCTTCGTCGGTCCAGCCACCGGCAAAGACATGAGTAACCAATCTTCGCAAGTTGCGCCGGCAGGCGATGATCAACATCCACGCCACCTCGGCCACGCCGGTAAACCCATCGAGAAGTCCGTAGTCCTTCGTAATGCTCAGGATCCGAATCCCGCGCCGTGCCGCCTCGTCCTTGTCGATGTGATCCGTTCCGGTGGACGCGGTATTGATCACCTTCAGCTTCCCGGCCCGGTCCAGGACCTCCTTGTCGATCTTAAGCTCGGTGTGGCACCACAAGGCGTCGTATTCGTTAACGATCTCGAGCAGCCGCCCACGGTCCGCAGGAAAGATGTCCACGTTTCCATACCGCTCCAAAGTCTCCACCGCTTCCGGCGAGTAGGAAAGATTAACCATGCAGAGAACTTTTGAAGTGGGCTTCGTTTTCATGTGTGACTACATTATGGGGCTTTGAAGGATTATTGTGAACCTCTTTCGAAACAAAACCATCCGAACGATTATCCGGGGTCAGCACCTGCCTTTCACCGATGCGGAAGGCAGGGCGCATGACTGGTATGGGCGGTGCACCATCGCCGTTCTCGATGAAAGCCGATGGATCATGGCTCTTCGATCGGGGCTCGATCACATCAACTGGGGAACACGGGACGCGATTCATATCCTCACATCCAGCGACGAAGGGAGGACATGGGGCGGCCTGAACCAGTGGTTCGACAAAAGCCCCGTTGCCGGATTCCCGTTCGAGGATGGCCACACACATTCGGAAACCGGCCTCTACCGCATGCCCAACGGCGAGTTGATCCTCCAATGCTGGCGGACCGGTTTTTCATCCGGCACCCGGCAGTTCCGGTCCGCCGACGAAGGAAAGAGCTGGTCAGTGGACCTTGACCAGTTGCACGTCGCGGAGGTTGACGGTGCCAACGGCAGCCTCGCAATAGGAACGCAGAACGGCTTTGCCGACCCCGATTTCCCCGATACCGTCTACATGGCCTTTCAGTATTTTCACTGCCAGGGCAGATCGGGAACATTTCTCGCGGTAACTGAAGACAACGGCCGATCCTATTGCTTTCAAAGCTGGATCAGCCCCCTGGCCCCGGAAAACACTTCCGGGAGCCTAGCCGCCTTCGAGCCGGCGATCGAGTACCTCGGAGACCGTACCATCATCGCGGTACTGCGGGACAACGCGGGCCGCACCGGTACCTTTCAGACCAAAAGTACGGACATGGGCCTATCCTTCGCTCCGCTGTCGGACATTTCAGACCAGGTTGACGGTGGCGCGCCGGTCGGCATGTGGCAGCGCGCCCGATTGTTTAAAGAGAGCAATCCATCGTTTCAATATGGCAACCGTAGAGACTATGCCGCCGGCGAAGGAAGACTCTGGGGTTTCGGCGTGCACAGCATTGGCGGGGGCTACACTCGCAAGCCGTGCGCCTACTGGTCGGACAGCGACGGGGAGACCTGGAGCGGTCCGGAACTCCTGCACGGCCCCATGTATCCGGGCACCGACGCGGGCTACGGCGACATGAAGCGCCGCGCCGACGGTACATTTGTTGCCGCGACGTACTACGCCAACAACGACTCGACGGTGGCTGATCTGGAGCAGTATACATTCGGCTGATTCGCCATGACTAACGAGCAACTCCTTCACATTGTCCGCACGCCACACAAGGCGGAACACCTCGTTCTCTCCGCGTCGTATCGCGAAGGCGCTTTCGACAGCCATCTCGTGGACTGCCCATTTCTGTTCCGTCACGACGGCAGCTTTGGAATGTTGTACATAGGCTGGGATGGTTCCGGATACCAGACCGGGCTGGCGCGGTCGAACGACCTTCTTCGGTGGGAAAAACTGGGCGTGGTGATAGGACGCGGGCCGAAAGGATCCGCCACGGAAGTCAACGTGGCCATGAGTTCCCTACTCCGCGACAACGATTTGTTTGGTCCTTCCACGTTGAAACGGGTCGACGGAAAATTCGTTGGAGCCTATCACGCCCAGCCAAAGCCCGGATACGAGATCGGACCCGGGGTTATCGGACTCTGCTTTTCCGAAGATCTGATGAACTGGGAAGTGGGCGACCCGATCCTGACCCCCGATCCGGACTGTCGCTGGGAAGCGGGAGGCCTGTACAAGGCGTGGATCATGGAGAACGAGGGCACCTACTATCTTTTTTATAACGCCAAAGACAAATCGAATCGTCGAAGCGATCGCCCGGCCGCCACCGATCCGTGGCAGGAGGAGACGGGCGTGGCGACCTCCCGGGATCTTGTTTCGTGGGAACGATATGAAGGCAACCCTGTACTTCGAGTGGGAGCAAAAGGCGATTTCGACGACGGTTTTGCCTCCGACCCCTGCGTGCTCCACCACGAAGGCACCTGGGTGATGTTCTATTTCGGAAACTGCACCGACGGCCATGCGCGGGACGGAGTGGCATTTTCCAGGGACCTGCTACACTGGGAGAAGGGCAACGAAGTCATGCTCAATGTCGGATCGGAGGGCAGCATCGATTCAATTCACGCACACAAGCCGGGAATTATCAGTGAGGACGGAATTCTTTATCACTTCTATTGCGCCGTGGCGCCCGCACCGGGTGGAAAGATCGGTGAGATCACGCACAATGAAGCGCGTGGAATCTCTTTCGCATCGAATTGCGAAATGAATTCCGCGCTACGCAGAGGAGCCAACCCGTAACGTGGATTTTAGTCCGCACGAGAGTCACTTCGGCTCCACAAAAACCTCAATCTCATCAATGACAATCTCTTCCCCCCTCGCCTCCGGATCGCTCTCCGCCAACGTCACCGACAGCGTATTCTTCCCCCATGCAATCGTCTCCGCCGACAACGTAAACCAGCGAGTGGCAAATGCCCTTCCCGGGTTTTCCATTGTTTCCTGGGCGTCGAGGAAACTCGCCTCCACCTGACAGGGATACCCCTGCCCGTCCCGAATCCGCTGACTGTTTACCGTATTTTCTTCGACATCTTTCGCGGCAGTCCGCCGGATCCTCTCGTCCGGGACCACCGTCCCGTTCAGGCGAACCTCGAGTTCATCTTCCGAGGTCAATCCGAAACCCCGGAACAGCAGCGTTGCCCCGTGGGCCTTGTTCAAATCCTCGTACAGGCTGAAATTCAACTCTCCGGAGGGCGACGTATCGGACCGGGTCAACTCGATCTTGTCCGCCTTCATCAACCCGGTCAGGCACCGGCCCTCCCTGCCGAACCCCGCGGTCTCGGCATACAAAGGATCGAAGATGTAATGCCGCTCGCCCTGTGCAATCCGCGCCGGATCGCCGAGGTGAGTGAAGGCGTGAAGAGCGTGGGGATAGAAGGGCGCCGTCCAGACACTCGGAACAAAGTGGTTGAAGCTGGAAATGCCATCGGCGCCCGACGCGTACATCGTATGGGCAAGAGCCCGGTGTACCGACCAGCTGATGGGCTGCCTCATTTTCTGATATCTCTTACGATAGCTCATCCAGGGATGGATCCCAGGATATAGCATGCAGTCGGAATCCCGCGTCAACGCGGCCCAAGTGTCGAAGGGCAGATTGAACTCGTTGTACATGGTGTCCATCGGGCAAACAAAATCGATCAGACCTTCTTTGATCCACAACGGGACTTCCAGGCCGAGATCCGCGCACTCATCGATGGTGGAAAACACGCGCGCGCCAAGGCGCAATCTTTTGCCTGCCGCTTGTCCTTGTTCGTCCAGCGTGGCACGAATTCTTCGCACCAGGTCCGTCATAAGCCCTGCCCGCTCGCGTCCGGTTCCGTGGGGAAAATATCCGATATCCCGGCAACAAAGCTCAACACCATCAATATCGAAACGAGTGGCGACTTCATCGATCACGCCATGGGTGAAGTCGCGCACTTCCTCGAACGAAAAGTCCAGGGCCTCCGGTTCCTGGTACATCGGCCCGGGTCGGGGATCCCTCAACCGAAGGTGAGGATTGGATTCGATGAATTCGGCAACCCCAATGCCTTCCCGCCGGTTGTGCCCGGCGTGTCCGTCATTCATGCGGAACCCTGCGAAAAACGTCATCCCTCGCTTGTGCGCCTGGTCGATGAGGATCTCAACCGGTTGCGTACCCGATTCGATCAGTTTACGGAAACGCTTGTGTTGCGGACGCTGATCGTACTCGTATTTCTCGGACTGGAAATATACAGTCCACCCCTGCGACCACACTTCCTGGCCGTAAATATCGATTCCAGCGTCGGCCATCATATCGATCTGCTCCCGCAGATCGTGCTCCCGCACTGGATTGGGCAATAGTATGCGCGCGAGGGTCGAGGGATCGCTTACGTAATAGACGTGTTCGTCGCCGCGGGGGGAGTATTTTTTTCGAGCTGAATCCGGCATAACTTTCCTTTTTTCAACATAAGAAGACGGATCGTGACCACGGACGCAAGCCTGAAATCCGAACAGTCAGATCCGCCTCCCCCCTGAAAAGTCTTCCGATGGGATCTCCGGGCCTTGCGCCCGGGAGCCTCAGGTTTCGAAACCCCTAATGATTACGACTCACAAACATTCTGCGCCCGGAGGGAGCGAAAGGAATAGCGGAACCCTTCATCGCCCTATTCGGTCTCATTTTTGGCTTGGCTATTAGGTAGGGGCTCCGCAGCCTAGCTATCTCACCCACAAAGGGTGGGGATTACCTGGAAGGAAAGGACGGCTCATGATGTGGCGTGATTCGGCTATAGCTCTATTCATACTCCTGCTGTTTTCGGCCATCCCCGGCCGAACCGCGGAAATCTTCACGCCCCCCGGAAACAACATCGCCCTTCACAAACCCTACACCGTCGATCCGGAGCCCAACTACGATCTCTGCACTGACCCGGGCGACGTCGAGCAGTTGACCGACGGGAAAGCGGTATCTGGCGGCGATAAGTTCTGGACCGGAACCGGTTGCGTCGGCTGGCTTCGCGCCGACGTCGTGACCGTGACCGTTGACCTGGGCGACATCGTGCCGATCGGCGGCGTCTCTTTTCGAACCGCGGGAGGCAGCAGCGGCGTAGGGTGGCCGGCGGCCATCCTGGTCATGGTCAGCGATGACGGCGACGCGTTTCGTTATGTAGGCGAACTTCGCATCCTATCCGCCAAGTTCGGCACGCCCGACCCTGCGGGTGTGCAAAAGCACGAATTCCGAACGAATGCATTGAAGGCGCGCGGGCGGTTTCTGCAGCTCGGCATCGTTGCCACCGGTGCGTACGTCTTCAGCGATGAAGTGGAAGTCTACCGCGGTTCCGATGATCTGCTGGAGTCGGTGATCGAAGGGCCTGTCATCTCGGACCTCTCCGAATTCGTTTCCGGCCGACGAACCGCCCTGGCCGTAGGATCATGGATCGCATCCGACATCGATCAAGTGAGCCGGATCGTAGCGGCCGCAACCGTCGATGACGATCTGCGGAGAGAACTGAACGGCGGGATCGCAGCCGTAGATAAAGCGAACGCAATGATCCAGGACGATCCGCCCGCGGACTACCGTGGCATCTACCCATTGTCCGAAAACCACGGCCGTCTGGGCAAGGTCTTGGCCCGTCTGCGACGCGCCGAGGGATATCCTCCCCTGTTTTCCTGGCACAACGACCGATGGGAGACAGCGCGTCCGTGGGACGTGCCGCCGGAAGCACCCCGAGAGATCCCGAACCTGAAGGTCCGCATGATGGCCAACGAGAGACGGGCTGAAACGATCACCCTTGCCAACTTCTCTGATGACATTCTGACAGCCAGGATCTGGTTCCGCGGCCTTCCCGGCGGGAAGACGCCCGGGTACGCGGATGTGCGATTGGTCGAACATGTCGCAATGCAGTCCGGCGGCTGGGCGCCCGACGCATTGCCGAAGGCACCGCGGGATAACGACGGGTGGGCAATCACGCTCCATCCCGGTGTATCGCGGCAAGTGTGGCTCGGCTTTTTTCCCGGCGAAGATCCGGCGCCCGGACGCTATCACGGAAAGATCCTGATCAAATTGGAAGATGGCGACGAGAAGATCGTCGCCGGTCTTCAACTCGTCATGGAACCGTTCCGGCTACCGGATGAACCGACGATTGCGTTGACAATGTGGGACTATACCGCGGGGGGCGGCAGATACGACTTGAACAAGGGAAACGTCGAGGCGGCGGTAGCCCACATGCAGTCATACAACTACAATGCCCCCTGGGCCGCCAACGAAGGTTTTCCCCGTCCCCAGGCGGATCATTTCGATGCGGACGACAACCTGGTCAAGCCACTTGACTTCACCATTTTCGACGACTGGGTGGCGATGTGGCCTGACGCGCGCTACTACCTGATCTATATAGAAATGGAAGTCGGGCGGCACGAGTCGCTTCCATTCTGCGGCGCGGAAGTAGGCACCGACAAGTTCAAACGGCGTCTTGGTGCGACGATGCGTGCGTGGGCGGATCACGTGCGGGAGATTGGCGTCGACCCGGGCAAAATCGCCATTCTCTTAATCGACGAACCGGGCGGCACGGAGCAAGCGTTGCGCGTGACGGCATGGGCTCGCGCCATCAACGCGGCTGCACCGGAATTTCTGATCTACGAAGACCCTCACATCGCACCGAAGAAACCCGAGGCGCTGGAAATGTTGCAGCTCTGCAACATCATCTGTCCACCTGTCGGTCGCTACCGCGAAGGCGGCGAGGCGATGGCGGCGGCATTGGAGAAACTGCGAAGCGACGGCCGGGAGTTGTGGTTCTACTCCTCCCCCGTCCGGGAAGCGGGCGTCTATTACCGCGATCACCTCTGGGAGTGCTGGAAAGCGAAAGCCACCGGAATCGGATTCTGGGCGTATGGCGACGCGGGCGGCATCGTCAATTCCTGGAACCAGTTGGGCTCTACCACCGCCATCTTCTCTCCGGTCTATATCGACTCCAACTCGGTGACCGACAGCAAAGGCTGGCTGGCAATCATCGAAGGTATTCAGGACTACGAATATCTGCGCATGCTGCGCGACCGGGTGAAAGAGCTCGAGGCAGCAGGAGAGGACGCCCCTCCCATTCGTGATGCCAAGTCGCTGCTCGCCACCTTGCCGGGCGAAGTTCTCGCAGGAGATGTCTCATTCGACCACGGCCGACTACAAATCCTCGACGCCCTATCGCGTTTGCCACCCGGATCCCCGCCACACGAGTGAGCCAAATGGCTGACCTAAACTATCGCCCCGACGTGGTCCCTTCATGACCCAGCCATTCTCATTACGGCGGAGATCCGCCTTCGAGCTTCGCTTGCTTTGGCGAAACAAGCCGCCGTCTCCAATTTAGAATCTTCGTACTACTATCTTCCCAAGTCGTTCCCGCTTGCGACAATTTCTCGACCACGAACAGCAATGCGCTTCCGGTAGCGCGGAATTCATTCCGCAGGGAGCAGGCATAGCCACCATCGGCTCCGCAGGATGAGCCCACGGATGGCGCAAAGCCGCCCCACGGAGGATCCCGGCACCCGGCGGGAACTCATGAAGGCAATCGATGCCGTAGAAAAAAAATGCGGCTCGCCTGGTCAATCCGCCCGCCAATCACCTTGGAATCTATCCATTGGCCGGCTCTCATGGCCGGCTCGGAAAAGTTCTGTCCCGATTGCGACGCGGCATGGGCTATCCGCCTTTCTTTGCCTGGCACAACTACCGGTGGGAGGTCACCGGTCCCTGGAGTGCGATGATCACGGGACTGGACCATACGCTGGATTCGATTCTCGAGAGTGGTGATCGTCCGACGATTGAACTCGGCCGCCTGCATCCCTCCGCCGGTGATCCATTCCGAGTCTATCGGATCGAATTCGCTACCAGACCACCATAACCGGCAGCGAATCGATCTGAAGACGGGAATCACTGGGGCGGCAGGTTCAATGGGCCGTGGGACACGCCCATCTTCCGTGAGCATCCTACTTCATCATTCCCAACCGTTCCCCGGATCGGCGGCGATAGAACATAGAGTGGCAAAGGTACTCGTCTGCTTCCTCCGGCAGATCATTGACTCTCCTGTCGAATAACCGTCCGTCCGGCTCGCGGCCCGCCGTCAGCGTGGGACCCCAGCCCCTGAGCCTTGCGGCACGCGCCACCGCGGGCGTCTCCACTTCATCAACTCGGACGTCTTTCATTCTTTCCACGAACGAACGCAGCGACCCGATCGCGCTCTTCCCCGCCACTACGACAGCCAGCAGCGCGGCGGGCCGCACCGGGATCACGATGTGCATCTGCCCCCGCATGATCGCAACGCGAAGGGTCAGATCCGCGGCGGGAATCGCCGCGAGATAGCAACTCGGCAGTTCCGCGATCACGGGACCGTCCACCTCCGCCCCGGGCGGCTCGCGCTCCGCGGGTTCCGCCAACGACAAATCCTCGGAGCGGCCGGACCGGTGCGGATTATCGGGTCGTCCCGGTTCGCGGTCCGGCGGCGCGGGCATCATGGGACACTCAGGCACGGCAAGAGGCGTTCCGTCCTCGTTCACCAGGGTCGGAACATACTCCTCCACGTTCGCGAGATTGAACAACAGGTCGTTCCCGCCGCGCTTGTGACCGTACGAAAGAATGGCGGCGTTCTCGTGTTGGTGCGCCCAACTTGTAAAATCTACCGAGTAGTCAACCGCGGGATGCACATCCTTGGACCAGTAGGGATTCCCGATGATTGCCACCCGTCTGTCCCCCGGTGCGACGTAGGTCAAAACCAGCGGAACATCCGAAACGTACCAGACGAAACGGCCGGACTGCGTGCCCAGGGAATATTCCGGGGCCTGATACATCGTCCTCCGCACATCGATGATGTTTCGCCGGTGGACACTGTAGGGCTTCTCTTCCAGAGCGATCTTCCCAATTTCATCCGGGCATCGGTAGTCCTCCAACCCGAATCGTTGGAGATAGCTTGCCTCGTTTCCGTGAAACGCCGCCGCCGCGTACCGGCTGAACATTCTGCGGCCCCGGATATCCTGCTCATAGTGCCGCGACCATGTCCCGCCGAGTTCCCCGGACCCGGAGTGATAGTGCTCCGCCATGTCCAGATACATTTCGTCCAGCAGGGCAGCAGCATCGCCACGGAACGCATCGTCCGGCGCGTAATACCAGGCCCAGTGAAGGCCGTGCAGCTGATCCCCGTAGTACGTCGGACTGTTGTACTCTCCGATCCCGTACAGTTCGATGTACCTCCGCACCTCCCGCAATTTTTCCCGTGCAATGGCGATGTGGTCTTCACGACCCAGGGCCCGCGCAATCATGAGCCTCCCGGCGGTGGTCAGAAACCAGATGTTGCATTGCCACCAGCGCGGCATCGGCTCTCCGGAGGACCCTGCCCCCGATGCACGGTAGTGTCCGTCATATCCAATCAGACAGTCCGGAAGCGTCTGTCCCCAGAGACGCTTTCGGAGGGACTCCTCGATGTGGTCAGCATGCTCCAGCACGACAAAGCCGAGATGAATCCCGGCGAACGGCAAACCGTTCCTGTCGCTCACATCGGTATCGCCGGCGTAAAAGCGAAAGTTCCCCCGGTTGGGATCGTCCTGCGGCGATGTGACATCCTGCCGATCCATCAATTCGGCCAGCAGCTTGTTGCCCTCCCCGTAGTCCCCGGCGATAAAGGCGTCGCTCATCCGCTGAGCGAACGCCTGCATGATTTCCTTTTTCATCTACACGCGCTCAATACCATAAATCGAGACCGGAGGGAACCACCCACGTGGCATGGGCTTCCAGCCCGTGTCGGAAAAAGAAAAGAGAAAATGAAGCGCGCGAAAAAAGCATGCACCCATCGTGCTCGTTTCTTTCTCTCATCCTGCTCCGACACAGGCTGGATTCTGTGAGTTGGGGTAGACGAAGTCATAACAGGACATAGTAGTTTTGCGCGCTAGTCAAAGCCGCGATTCAACGAATGCTTTTCCGGCCCAATACTCGGCATCGACATCCTCGATGTTCCCACCATACAACTCAATGTCCAAGGGGCCCCGGTACTCGATCTTCCGCAACGAAGCGAATACGGCGTCCCAATTTACCATCCCGCGGCCAAGAGGCTCCCGATAGTTGGCGGCGCTGTGATCGGAGAGATGAATCCCGACCAGTCGGGACGAGGCCTTCTCGATGGCTACATCAATCATCTCCCGCTGTGCCTGCAGATGTGACGTGTCGAGCACCACTTTCAGTCCGTTCGTGCCCGTCTCGAGCTGGTCCGCGAACCGCAAGGCACCGTCCGCGGTGGTGAGAAGTGTATCCGGCCTCGGTTCGATGGCCAGGGACAGGGGCGTGTCCTTGAGATCGGCCAGGCAGTCGCGAAACGATTCCAAACCGGCGTCCCAGAACTCTCCGTACGTTCTCTCCGGCGGCAGGGAAGCGGCGCCCGGCAACCCCGGGTATCGTTCGGCCCCGGTTTCGAGCCACTCCTCGGGCTTGTAGGAAGGAATGTGGACGACTTCGACCCGTCCCAGTTTCAGGCAGAGCTCCGCTACGAATCCTATTCGGTCCCTGCCCCGGGCACGCCGTTTCGGATCTAAACTAAAAAGATCGGCCGCGGCATATTCCGCGATGAACTGCTCCACCCGGAGATCGTATCTCTCAAGCAGCTCTGAGATCTTCAATAAGTTGGCATCCGAGAAGATTGCCTCGTGTGTTTCGCGCAGGATCTCAAGCCCGATTCCGGCAAAGTTCATCCGGCCCGCTTTGTTAATGCACTCCAGGTAAATGGACAGGTCCTGGCGGTCTTCTACATGGGCAAATATATAACCCGGCGTCACGCCCACACGCCGTCCCTTGCTCACGCGCCGGTCCCCGCTCTATCGAAATCACTCATGAATCAAAGGAATCGACGACATCGGCATACTCGCTACACACCTCATCCACCACCTGTTGCTGTTCCGCGGAAAGTTCACGATGGGGTGGCGTGACGTAGGGCGAAGCGATCAAACCGGCCGTGTGCATGATCCATTTTGCCGCGGCCGATGGAGCCTCCACCCTCGGGTAGAGGGCTTGGCAGAAATCTGTCAGACGTTTTTGTTTTTCCCGGACCCCGCTCCAGTCCTTGTCCACTGCATCCTGATAGATGTTCACGCACCAACGCAGGCAGATGTTGCCCGGTGTTCCCATCGTGAAGTGGCGGATTCCGAGCACCAGGGCTGCTTCGAACAGTGATTCATCACCACTCATAACCCCGAATTCGCCCGGCCGGTGGGCCTGGTGTAACGCCTGCTGCAGTTTGGCGAAGGGCATGTACGCTTTCACGCCGATGACACCCTGGGTCCGACTGAGCCGTACCATCGTGTCGACGTCGATCCCAACCCCCACATCATCATTCTGGTAAACGACAACCGGCATTCCGCTTTCGGCAGCCAGGTCCCGGAAAAACACAAAAACAGTCTCCTGCGAAATCGGGTAGCTGTAGGGCGGTGTGGCAAGAATGATGTCCGCGCCGGCTTCGCGAGCCCAGTCTGCCAGCTGCAAAGCACGCGGCAGACTCTGTTCGCTGACTCCCGCCATCACCGGCACCCGGCCCGCGGCGAACTTGCACGTATAAAAAATCATCTCCCGCCGCACCTCGTCCGGCAACCGGGGAGCCTCACCCGCCCAGCCCAGGGGAAACAGACAGCAAGCCCCATGCAGCAGGGAGCGCTCAATGAGGTTCTCCAGGCCCGCGGGATCAAACGCGCCGTTTGACTGCATCGGCGTCACCAGCGCCACCGTAATGCCTTCAAGCTTCTTCAGCAGCGTTGACGCAACCCCTGACTCTTTTATGCCGTTCATTCTGAAACCGAAAGTGACTCTCACAGTTTGAAAAAGCTGGCCCAGCCAGGGGCCCTACTGAACGCGGAATGAATTCCACGCTACCCCGGATGTCGTCAGCTCACGCCGGAAAGTGCTCCGTCGGCGTACGGACCCAATCTCTTGGCTCGGCAACACCCTCGAAGCGCGGCTTCAGCCTGCGAAGCCGACTGGCCAGGTCGGGGGGCGCCGTGTCATCCGGGACATCTACGTGATCTACAGAGGTCACCAGATTCTGTTTGATGGAATCGGGAAAACGCTCGAAGAGCGGATGATACCAGAGCGTGATACACGTACGGCGATAATCGGACTGGTTGCCATGGGCGGCATGCAACACGCGCGAATCCCCTATGACCAGGTCCCCCGCCTTCACTTCCACGTTCACCTCGCCCGGAAGCGTCGCGAACATGTCCGAATCTTCGCTCGCCTGTTGCGCCTCCTCTCCGTGGGCGGCAACGAGACGATCGTGCAGCGAGATTCTGCGGCGATGGGTGCCGGGAATAACCCGCAGGCAACCGTTGAATACATTCGTATCGATCAGGTAAATCATGAGAAACAATTGTCTGGGATCGGGCTCCACGGAAATGGGGTCATCCCAGAAAATCCAATCCTGGTGCCAGTACAGCGGAGGGCCATGAGGCCCTTTGCTCAGAATATAGCCCGTCCAGTATTTCGCATCTTCGAAACCGAGATGCGCCAGTGCCTCGAGGCTACCGGGCCATCCGATCAATTCGCCGAACACGGGATCCTGGTACCGAACCGAAATGCTGCTGCCCTGGTACCGTTTGCGCGCCTGTTCCTCGGTGGACTCCGCATCGAGAAGCCGGTCGGTCACGGTCCGGAGCTGCGTAATCAAATTCTGATCGAAAACATTCCGAAACAGGCAGAACCCGTCCTCAAAAAGCTGTCTTGTCTCCTCATTCATCAAACACTTCCCACTTTACACCAGGCTCGTCCCTGTACAAAGGTAATCTTGACCCGAAAATCAACGGACGTAAGCTCGCCCGGATATGCAAACCCGCGAATGTGACGTACCATTATTGACCTATGAGGTGATCCCCCGGACCTGCATGCCTCCGGTTCTCGACCGGACCTCCGGCAGGGGAGATTCGAACTATCCCTACCCCAGCTACCTGTCGAACCACTCCCAGCCGGTGCGAAAAGTCTATCGCGGCGTCGAGATCGAAAACGAGTCGTTGCGAGTGACGGTGCTGCCGGACCTGGGAGGCCGTATTTACCAGATCGAAGACGTCGAAACCGGCGGCGCGTATCTGCACGAGAACCGTTGCGTCCGTCCGGTTCGGATTCCTCCTCGGTGGAATTTCATTTCACTCGGGATTGAACTTAACTTTCCCTATACCCACTCTCCCACAGGCAATGATCCGGTCGGCTACGAATTGATTCGCGATGACGATGCCGGAATGGTCGGCGTCGCCGTCGGCGAGCAGGAGCGGCAATGGGGACTGTCCTGGCGCGCCGATGTACGTCTCTACCGCGGCTACCGCGGCGTGGTCGTGGCGGTCAGGGGATGGAACGACACGAAAGTGCGGCGCGAGGTACAATGGTGGTCCAACGCGGCACAACCGAGCGGGGGCGATGTAGAGTTCGTATTCCCGGATGAACCTATCGTCGCCCACATCGAGAGCGAAGAAAAAGGAACCTGGCCGAACTTCAATGGGACGGATCTACGATGGCTGCGCAACTACGATCGCATGGTCGGAACCTTCCATCATCCCTCGAAGGCGGATTGGTTCGGAATCTATCACCATTCGCGAGAGTGGGGACTGCTTCACCTCGCGGACCCGGACCGGCTCCCGGGCAAGAAGCT
>CAUZEO010000051.1:0-19737 GCA_963578625.1 Kiritimatiellia bacterium
TTGTACACCGTCCACACCGTTTTGTCTTCGGCCGGGAATTTGTTCACGTACACGAGCGGGATCTTTGTCCGGATCATCGGCTCCGGATGGAGCGATCCGAACGCGTCCGCGTTGTCTTTGAGCATCTGCCGTTCGTGCTCCCGGTAGCACCACTCGCGGTTGAAGGCGCCGGTGGCGTTGAAGAGGCGCCACTCCGGGTGCTTCTCCCAGAGCTGGTAGTCGAACATCTTGTGCCGCGGGAAATAGAACCGGTAGAGGTTGACTCCGACGAATCCTTCCCAGTTCGCCGCCACATGGCTGGTGAAGGGCAGCTCAGTGAGGTCGTAGAGCAAGCATCCGTCGATGTACTGCCCCAGCACGTCGATTCCGAGACTCTCGGTCAGCAGGACGGAGTCGGGATTCACCGCATCCATGGCCTGGCGCGCCTGGCGGGCGGCGTCGGACTGGGCCTGCAGCTCGTTGTAGTGCCGCCACCGGGCGAATGTGTGCGGATGTTTCTCGTTCTGGCAGATCCGTGACGCGCCGCCCATCTCGTCGATGCGCACTCCGTCGGCTCCGGTTTCCTCGATGAGCCGTGCGCAGGTCTCCGCCAGGGAGGTCCGCCATGGGGCATGGTCCATGCACATCTGCCAGTCGTAGTAGGGCCAGAAGTAATGGCCTTCCGGATACATGGTGGCCCAGTCCGGTCCATGCGCCTTGCCCAGGAGGGTGTCGAATCCGGCCTCCGCCTTGTTGATGTAGAGGGTTGGAATGTATCCCCGGGCCTTCAGATCGGCGATGTACTTACGGAACGTGGGCAGGCCGCCCCAGCGCTCATTGTAGCCTTGCAGACCGTAGTCGCCCTGGTTTCCCCAGAGGACGTACTTGCCTTCCAGCATTCCATAGCGGTCCTGCCAGAGCTCGAAGGTCAGGCCGTACTTTGCCGCCGTGGCCTTGTTTCGTGCCATCATTTCGTCCGTGATTTCCTCGTGCTCCCAATACCCGGAGTGCTCCAGTCCATCGACGATCTTGGTCATGAAATCGTCCTGCACGTGACCCATGACTTTGTGGCCCCATTCCGTGGGGTCAGGGTTGTACGCCTCCTTGTCGCCGGGGCCCCGGTAGCCCCATTCCGGCCCGGTGCCGTCGTAGTTGAAGGCGTCGGTGAGCTTGTTCGGATACTTGTTTTTGTGGGAAAAGCCCTCGAACCAGCGCCGGTATGATTCCATGGCCACGTGCCAGTCGCCGTTCATGACCCCGAGCGTCGCGTGGGCAAAGCGCCACCGCTCTTCGGGCTCGAGATCGCGGCCGAAGTAGGAGAAGGCCATGCTCGTACCGGGCGAATCCTGCGAAGGCTCCCAGAGGATCAGCTCGTATGGCGCCCGGCCGTGGCGCGCGTCCGACAATACGGGATCGATACGGAAGGTGGGATCGGATTCGCGGGCGTCGGCCTTCAGCATGTGAAGAATCTTGTACTCTCCGCTCTGGTCGTTCACTCGAACGAACAGGCCGCCGCCGAGTTCCGGGCAGTATGACGCCATGGTCTGATAGTAGGTCTTGCCGCCGCCGTAGCCACTGCGAAAGTACGCTGGGTGGTCGAGCACGAGGCCCGTGCCGTACGGAAAGAGATAGCGATCGCCCACATAGCCTTCGCTCCAGCCGACGCCGCCCAGCACCGGGAAGGCGGCCTTGACCACCTGGTTCTGCTTCGACTGGTTCTGGAGGGAGAACCCGATTTGCAGCTCCTCGGTGCGGTCCATGGTGACGCGTATACGTCCGGTGAGCTCGGTCGCTGCGTGTGACAGATCATAGACGACGGAAATCTTGTCCGGCGTGGATACAAGGACTTCCTTCCGATCGACCGTGAAGTCTGTCCCGGTCAGACGCTGCCCGCCGACTTCCAGAACGAACAAAGTCTCGGCCACCGGCTCCTGCAGCGCGTCGGCCTGCATGGATTTGTGCGTCAGCCGGCGCAGCGCGATGCCGTCTCCGTGCTGAATCTCGACCCGCATGGCTCCGTTTTCGAAGACATCCGCATCCGCTCCCTCCGTGATGCGTGGCGGCTCATCGGGCACGGCCGGCAGCGGCTTGATTTCCGGATTCAGATCCACGGTGGGCAACACCGGGAAGTCTTCGTGACTGAACGAGACGTCGTCTTGCGCTTCGTCCGTCAGCAGGACGAGGCGAATCATGTATTCGCCGGCAAAGTGATCCTTGTTCAGCGGGCGCGCCTGCCAGGTGGCGCCGCCGTCGGTTGACCGGGCGCTGCACCCCTGGTCCTCGTACATGTCGATCCCCACGACGAGCCCGACGTCGTTCTCCGCGGCTTCGGGAAGGAGATAGACTTCGATCTCGTTGGGCCCGTGAACCAGTTGGTCCGCCGGGACCTCGAAATCGAACCAGTTGATGGCCAGGCGGGTGTGGAACCACCCCCAACCGGAGCTGACCAGGTTTTGGGTCGAGAAGGTGTTCTCGTTTCCATTGACCGCGATTCCGAAGGAGACGTCGGGTCCGTCTTCCTTGACGCCTTGGGTGTGCATGAAAAGGCTGACCTTCGTCGTCCGAAAAGCGGCGAAGTCTTCTTTCGACATCTCCGACAAATCGAGCAGCTTCCGCACCCGTTGCGTATCCGCCAGCAGGGTGTCGTGACTGTAGTCTGTGTAGTTGTAGAACGAATAGTCCGCCGCGGCGACAAAGACGCCCGGCGCCGGGGTGGCGATTTCGGCGGGGCGGGGCTCGGCGCGGGTGGCGGCTGCGAAAACCAAGATCATCGTCAATGGGAAAACTAATCGTTTAGTCGTGTTTGCAGGGGAGATCATTTCACCGGTCCTTTTCTTTTGGGCTGTTCCAATGAACGCACATCTTAGCAGGCTTTGCAAGGGTACGTAAGTGAGGACCCTGTGGGTTCATGGAGTTGACCATGCTTGAAGATGATGGTTTCTGTAGGTTCCCCCAGACACATTGAATCGGGAGGGGATATGGCTGAGAACAAGGGCGGTAAAAGCCTGATTCCGCCAAATGGAGGATTTCGAAATACGAAGACGTTCCAGCTCTCTGAGGTCATTTTCGATGTCACCGTTCGTTTCGGCAGCAAATTCGTGGACCGCGACAGCCGGACTTTTGACCCGATGGTACAAGCCGCCCGAAGCGGCCGGCGCGGCAGCGCTTCAAAGCGCTGCGGTGTTCCAGCCTGGAAGAATTCCAGGCCTGGGTCGCCGACGAGATGAAGAACACGGACTGACACGGACAAAAGATGCCGCGCCGCCCGGCAGGGTCCGTGTGCGTCCGTGTGTTACGGGATGCAGACTTTGTCCGCGCTCAGGTCGGTTATGAAACCATGGGCGGGTGCGTGGGTTATCATTAGATCGGGCTTGCTTGTCTGGGCTGCTTGTTGGGGTGTGACGCCGCAGGCCCAGAACACCGGCATGACATCGTTGGGAATTCTGGTGACTGGGGCGCCGACAATGGGATGAGTAAGGTCTGCGCCGATTACCGCCGGATCTCCGATATGAATTGGCGCTCCGTGGTTGAACGGATAGCGCGAAGTGAGTTGGGTTGCGATAACGGCCTGGGCAGGCGTCATCCAGCGCATGGTAACGACCATAGGGCCTGAAAATCTGCCGGCTGGTTCGGTTGCGATCGCGGTGTTCAGGACCCACACGTCTTTTGACTTCGGCACCCCGGCACGTTCGAGCGGCTCATCAAACGTCAGGCTGGAACCAATGAGAAACCCGACGCTCTTGTCCGTCCACAAGTTGGTAATTTCGGTCACGGTTTCCGATAACTCGCCCTTCCGATACACGTTGTACTTTGGGAGATCCGTTCGCAGGTCCGCTCCGGGCGCGGATTTCCTCGGCTCCGGATTCCCCTTGTCCGTCACTTCAACCAGGGGACAGGGGCGGGGATTCCGCTGACAAAACACTAGAAAATCGTACGCGGCCGCCATCGGCAGCACGACCAAATTGCACTGAACGAAACCCGGGGCCTTGTAGACCGTGGGTCCCGTCCATTCGCCGCAACGCATCGCTTCACGAGCTTCTCGAGCCGTTTTGATGATCACCCCCTATCTAGCGCCTGGGCGATACACCGATGCATCCAGCAGCCTACCGTCCTTCAAGACTCTGAACATCACGGCGGAGAAGTCATCGTGAGGAATCGGGATCCGATTGACCCCGCCGTTCAACACGACCTGGGAGAGAACATCTCCATTTCCCGTTACCAGGTTTCCATGCAGCCCCGCTGCACTGTCCGGCAGTCGAACCACAACTTCGTCACTCTTCCATTGCACATGCGCCATCGAAGGCAGCCTCGCCACGATCGCCGCTTTTCGCGCTGGCAATTCAATGGGCATCACGAGCTGGTCGCCTTCACGATGCACAGGGATTTCTTCCGCCCGCAGCAAGTCGACAAAGTGCTCTCCCGGCTTCGCCGGCAGGCTCAACAAGTCTCCCTCCACCGGCGTATTGCGGGCATTGTAAATTGTATAGACCGTTTTTTCACCGGCCGGAAAGGCGTTGGCATAGACCTGCGGCATCAGGGTCGGGATCATCGGTTCAGGATAGAGTGCGCCGAACGCATCGGCGTTCTCCTGCATGACCGAAAGCTCCTTCGCCGTAAAACACCACTCCCGATTGAAGGCGCCGGTGGCGTTGAACATCCGCCATTCGGGAACCTTGGAAAAAACCTGGTAGTCGAAGATCTTGAAGCGGGGAAAATAGAACCGCGCCACGTTGATGCCGACGAATCCTTCAATCTTCCCGAACGAGGGAAGGATTCCGCGCCACTCTGAAAGGTCATAGGAGAGCGTTCCGTCAAAGTACTGCCAGAACAGATCGATGCCCGGGTTCTCGGTCATGAGCACGGTGTCCGGATCCACCTGGTCGACGGCCATGCGCACCTGCCGAGCCGCCTCCAACTGTGCCTGCTGATCCGCCTGGTGGCCCGGGTGGCCGAACGTGTGGGGATGAAGGTCGTTGTAACAGATGGGGTTGCAGGCCCCCATGACATCGATTCGGATTCCGTCGGCCCCCGTTTCCACGACCAGCCGCCGGCAGGTCTCGGCGATGTAATCCCGCCAACCGGGGTTGTTCATGTCCATGCCCCACATGGCTCCCATGGGCCACTGGTACCTTGGTTCCGCCCAAGTCTCGCGCTTCTCCATGAGGCCCCATTCGGGACCATGCTTCGCGCCGACGAGACTGGAGAGCGCGGCCTCGCCCACGTTGATGTAGAGCGTGACGAGATATCCCTTCCGTTTCATTTCGTCCAGGTAGCCACGGAAGGCGGGAAGACCTCCCCAGCGTTCGTTGTACCCCTGCAGTCCGTAGTCGCCCTGGTTGCCCCAGAAGTAGCGCGTTCCCTCCAGGGATGGATTGCCCTTGTCATGGAAGGAATATTCCTCTCCCCGAATCACTGCGCTTCGCTCCAGGGTGACTACGTTGGTGTGCCCCGCTTGTTCGATCGCCGTTTTACGATGTTTCTCCAGGTATTCATCGGTAATGACGTCCCATTCCCAGTAGGAGGTGTGCTCGATCATGTCGAGCGGCGCGGCCAGGTATTCGTCCGCGTGTTCGCCTTCTTCGAAAACGGGGATGTGTCCCCACTGCCCGATGTCGGTATTGTAGCCGTTCGCGTTGTGGAAGTGATGGGCGGCGCTGGTGCCCTCGAGGTTGAACCGGTCGATGAGCTTGCCCGGGTGCGGCCGTCGATGGGCGAATGACTCAAACCAGGAACGATACGCCTCCATCGCCTGCCGCCAGTCCCCGTTGTAAACCCCGAGCACCGCGGTGGGGAGAATCCAACGTTCATCGGGTTCCAGGGTTCGCTTCTGGTAGCTGAAGGCCATGGAGGCGCCGGTCCGCGGCTCATAAGGATTGTGAAAGACAAGGTCGCGCTCCAGCCGGGAGTGCATCATGGCTTCATCCGTCGTGCGGAACGAGAACTCCGGCGAGCCCCCGGCCTCGTTCAACTTATCGAAATGCAATATCTTGTATTCGCCGCTCGGGTCAGCGGCATTCAGATAGAGTCCGCCGCCCTTGTCGGGACGATAGGACGCCATGAGCTGAAAATAAATCATCTCACCGCCATACGCGTTGGCGAATCCGGCCGGCGACTTGGAGAGGATCCCGGTAAGCATCGGATAAAAGAAATGGTCCTCTGCCGGGTCCTCATCCCAGGCAATGCCGGTCAGCAGCGGAAACGCCACATTGACATCCTGCGGTTCGGCGTCCGAATTCTTCAATGCCAGCCCGATTCGTATCTGCGGCCCCTCCCCTGCCCTCACGTCCAGCGTCGCGCGTATCCCGTGGTCGCATTCCAACTCGTACCGGAGGCCCGCCGATCCCCGAGGCAATATCGGCTCCGATCTGGAGATGACCCGAAACGCCCGGCTGTCCACCCGCTCCTCCCCGATATCCACGGAAAACATCGGGCTGCCGCGCTCAGGTTCGACCGGGGACACGGCCATGGGGCGATGGTGAAGTTCGCGAAGTTCAAGCCCCTCATCGATTCCGATTTTCAACCGGAACCAGCCGTTTTCCAATGTGTCGACACCCGGCTGCGATACGACCGCGGCCGCAACCACCGACGGCGGGTCGAGTTCGCGTACCGGCGGGTTCAGTTCGACGGTTCGGGGATCATCCGCCTCCGCGCGAGCGTGTAATGCGGAAAGCCAAGTGAACAGCATGACCAAGTATAGGGTTCCAGTTCTCACGTTGAACATTGCCTCCTTGATTCTATTCGGTAGAGTGAAAATATTGTCCGTTGCGCATCAGAAAACGTTGCGCAATGGGTGTATTTTGTAAGATAATTCTGCATGGCAAAGCAAGTAGAAATCGCGTTTATCGGTTGCGGCGGAATCGTGGCGACTCACCTCGACCACGGCCTGGGCTCGTTTCCTGACGTGCGCTTCGTGGGCTGGTGCGACATCAATCCGGAAAACGCGGAGGCGCGCCGTGCCGAGGTGGACGGCCAGGGAGATGTATTTGACGATCCCGAAAAAATGCTGTCCGGAACGAGACCGGACGCGGTCTACATCATGCTCCCGCCTTTCGCCCACGGCCCCGTTGAAGACCTGGTGCTGGATCACGACCTTCCGTTTTTCGTGGAGAAGCCGGTTGCGATCGACATGGAGACGGCGTCTCGAGTCCACGAGGCGGTTCAGCGCAAAGGCCTGATCACGAGTGTCGGGTACATGAACCGGTATCGTGACTCGGTTCTGCGGGTTCGCGATCTCATCGCGCAGTCCCAGCCGGTCCTGATGCATGGTGGATGGCTGGGCGGAGGGCCGCAGAACTACGAAGGGACCTGGAACTGGTGGGTTCGGAAGGACAAGTCGGGAGGCCAGTTCCTGGAGCAGACCGTTCATACCATCGACCTGGCGCGGTTTCTGTTCGGCGATGTGGTGTCCGTGCACGCGGTGGCGGTTCGAGACCGCAAGGACCGCCCGGAGTTCTTCACCATCGAGGACGCGTCCATGGTGCAGCTTGGGTTTGAGAATGGCGCCGCCGGCAATCTCTACAGTTCCTGCTGCACGCCGGCCGGGGGCGGAATCAGTCTCGACGTCTGGACGACGGCAATGCATGCGCGGTTCGATGCCTGGGAGCACTCGGTCCGGATTACCCAAGACGACGATGAAATCACCGAAATCGCGGGAGAAGAAAACATTTTTGCGAAAGAGGATCGCGCGTTCATCGATGCCGTGAAAAGCGGAAGCGGAGACGGGCTGCTGGCGACCTATGAGGACGGGTTCAAGTCGCTACAGATTGCGTGCGCGGCCGACAAGTCAATGGAAACAGGAGAGGTGATTTCGAATTTTTGATTTCGGATTTCGGATTTCCTGTTTACCCTACTCCTCATGAGCGCCAAACATGAGATCCCGGACGGCATTATCGGCAGAATGGGCGGCAAGGAGCTTGTATTCGGGGAGCACCTGGTCACGCTTCCGGATGCGAATTCGATTCTGGACAATCCCGACGCCATGCGTAGGCGACTTGCGGATGAAGCGTTCCTCTTCTTTCGGGGCCTGCACGATCCGAAGCTTGTGGCGCGCGCGCGCCGGGAAGTGCTGCAGGAGATCGACCGGCAGGGCGGGATTGCGCCGGACACATCGCTGGATGACGCGGTGATTGCCGACAACAACGGCCACCTTCCCGACGGTACGCGAATCGGGGTTGACGAAGACCAGGTCCGCGGGGGGATGGCGTCCCTGCTTGAACTGGTCAGTGGCGAGGGAATGCTGGGATTCTTTGACGATCTCCTGGACGGACCAGTCCGGACGTACACCCACAAGTGGATTCGCATCTACCAGCCGGGCACGGCGACGGATGTTCACTACGACGCCCCGTACATGGGTCGCGACGCGCCGGACCTGGTCATCACCGCGTGGACGCCCCTGGGCCATATTTCGGTCGACATGGGACCGATCGTGCTCGTTCCCGGGTCGAACCGGTTGGAACGTCTCAAGGCGGACTACGGCAAAGAAGATGCCATCCGAGAGAGATCTACGGGGTATCTTACCAACGATCCTCTCGATGTCATCGACAACTACGATCTCAAGTTCGCCACCGCGGTGTTCGAGCCCGGCGACATGTTGCTCTTCACGAAATACATTCTGCACGGGTCCCTGGAAAATACAACCGACCGGTACCGGCTCAGTACAGATACGCGCTATCAGCGTGCAGACGAGAAGCACGACGAGCACTACACGTTCGAACAGCGCACGGCGTGAACGGAGCGAGAATGAATAGGGTCACGGTTGGCATCTCCTATGAGTTTGCTTCCTTATGAGCTTTGCCCGGGTTTGGTGCTGGTGGCTCCGTGGGCCACGGGCAGGATGCCCATGCCACGTATTTGGGCGCCTTCGGCGCCGTATTGTTCTTCATCTAATATCCTATCGACCGCAAATACTCCCGGCTTTTCCGCATGAACTCCGCGGGCCGGATGCCTTTCGCCATGAGTGGCTTCTGTGGGTCCAGTTCCACGGAAACCCAGTCGTCATAGCCGATTTCTTCAAGCCCTTTTAAAACCGCTCCGGCATCGAAACCGACGTTTCCCTGGCCGATCGGGGCGAAGTGGCTTTCAGTCCAGTCCGGTTTCCCGGGATCCCAGGAAGGCGCCTGGTGGAAGTCCTTCAAATGCACGTGATTGATTCGCTCTCCGTGGTCGCGAATCACCCGCATGGGATCTCCACCCGCCGCGAGTAGATGTCCGGTGTCCAGCATGATTCCCATCCCTGGAATGGTTCGTACCATCGTATCCACGTGACCGTTGGTTACCACCAGTTGGCCCATGTGAATGTGGTGCGTGAGTTGGATCCTGAATCGCGCGGCCTCGGCAATGATCGGGGCAAAAAACTCACCGATCAGCGGGAAGCGGTCGTCGTGCGCCAGGTCTTCGCCGCCATAGTCCTGGATGAATCCTTCCCAGATTTCGCAGACCCGGTTGCCGAGAGCGGCATTGTACCGGATACACTGGCTTGGTGTACGCGCTTTCGCGTTTACAACCTGGAGTCCCCAGGCACGAGCGGCCGCAGCGGTTTCCACCAGGTCTTCGGCGTTCCGAATATCCAGTCCCTCCACCCCCTCGTACCCCGCCTCCGCGATCTGCCGGAATATCGGCTCAACGACGTTGTTCGAGAGGTCTTCCCACGTGTAGATGTGGCAGGCGATGCGAAAGTTGGGCATGGGTGGTAGTCTCCGGTTTGTGGGTAATTGGTATTTGGGTATTTGGGATATGAACCTTCGACTTTCGATATTGAGCATTCGATATTCGGCAATTCCGACGCCGTGCAGGTTCCTCGAGGTGGCAGAACCCGGGAAATGTCCAATGTCGAATGCTCAATGTCGAATTTCCAAGTTCGGGGAAAGTACCGATGAAACAATAACCACACAACCCAACAATGTGATAACTTTAAATCAGGACTCGACCGTATTTGAGATGAACCTGACAACAATTGTCAACATCATGCTCTAAACGATGGGTTGCTTCGGCAAAATGTTCTTCAAGTGAACCCGTATGAAAACGCCGATCCGTTGCAACAAACGGTAATTCGCGGTTAAAAACACTCCGTAACACACTATACAGAGTTTACCACGTCGACACGTCAACGCTTGCGCCGGACTCGGCGGAGGGGTTGGCCGCCTGGAGAATCTTGATCGACTCGCGTACGCCGGCTGGGTCCACGGGGACCGGCCCGTCACCGAGGATGTGGTCCGCAACTTGAGTGTAGAAACGTGCCATGCGGTCGACACCGGAAATGGTTTGAACGGCCTCGATCTCTGTCGTCCCGTTCTGCGAATGAATCCGGCAATCCGCCTCTCCGAAGTTCTCGTGCGCGACGGCAACGACGGTGGCTAGTTCGCCCATGATGACAAATCTCGGCTTGCGATAGTGCATAATGCCGCTGATGTCCATTTCGGCGGTGACGCCATTCTCGAAACGGATCTGCAGGTTTGCGTAGGTTTCCGTATCCATGACATCGGTCCAGATCCGCTTCTGCAGGTCGGCACTCACGGACTGGACGGAAGACCCCGTCATCTGCACGAGTTGGTCGGCCAGGTGCCCCCCTGCGTCGTAGAGGTACCCGCCACCGAACCGGGTTTGGGTTCGCCACCCTTCCTGCGGACCGTGGTAGTTGCAGGCCGATTCGATGCGATACACCTCTCCCAGAACACCTGACTCGATGACCGACAATGCCGTGAGGTAATCACTGTCCTCCCGTCGATTCTGGTGAACGGTGAGCATTCGGTCCGCGCGCGTGGCTGCCGCGATCATCTCGTCGGCCTCTTCGACGTCCAGGCACATGGCCTTTTCCACCACCACGTGCTTCCCGGCCGACAATGCCTGCACGGTGTGCGTGACGTGAATGTGGTGCGGGGTGACCAGGACGATCAGTTCCACGGAGTCATCCGAGAAAACCTCCTCCACCGTGGCGCAGGTGCGAACCGCCGTATTCCGTTCGGCCTGGTCCCGGCGGCCGGCATCGGTGTCGCACACCAAGTGAAGCCGCAGCCCGGGCGCTCGAGTGACCGCGGTACAGTGATGCTGTCCCATGCCGCCGTAACCCACCACTGCGACGTTTCGTTGCTCGTCCTCTCTCATCCGGAACCAGCCTCCATGACAATCTCGAGTGTTTTCCTGCTGCGGTCGGAAAACGTTACCGTCACGTCCGCCCAGTCTCGGTGGGTCGAGGCTTCCACATCCGTATCGTCAAGCCGGATGGAGTGAACCGAGGTTCCGCCCAGACCCCTCAACCGGAAACACATCGTGCCGTTTCCGTGCAGTGTCGCGATATACGTTCCGTTCCGGTTGTCGATCTCTTCCACGAAAAGACTCTCGTCATCAGACCAGATCACGAGCTCATCCAGCCATAAAACTTCACTCAAGGTTCCCTCGCGCACGACCAGGGGAACCCGTTCCCCGTTCAGGGAAAGGTCGCAATCGCGTTCGTTTCCGGCCTCGGTCCAGTCCGTATTCAGAAGATGAATGCGATGAAGTTCCGTGTCGTCCTCTACACGAGCAGTGTAATAGACGTCTCCGCTCCGATCCTCCAGACTGACCGTCGAATTCACTCCACGAGCGAGGCCGCGCACGAGTTCCGTCATGAAATCATGGAGCCAGGAGTTGCCGGGGAAGTCTGTGGTCAGGAGCAGGTACGCCTCCCCCCGCCCGATCCTGTGCCGCACGAGGATCGGCTCGCCCGTCTCCCGATCCTCGGCAATGATTTCCGCCCCGTGAAGATCAACCTCGGCCAGGTGAACAGGATCGTGATGCGGGCCGACGGGCGGCAGCATGTTTCCGCGGACGCGCGGAAACTCGATGCCCTGTAACGGCGACTGCTCCACGCCGTTTGAAGCCCTGATAAACTCCAACATCTTTCCGCGGCCGCGGACACGAACACCGAAGAGGTCCTCCACGTTTCCGGACTGAAAGAGATTGAGAGGCTCCACGCCCTGGCGCAAAAACGTCCGGTCTTCATGGGTAGTGAGGTGCGGCACACTCATGAACAGCGTTCCGCCGCCTTCCACGTAGCTTTTCAGGTTTGCGTACAACGCGGCGTCCATCGTGTTCCAGCCAAGGAGAAGAAGCAGACGGAAGTCCTGCAGTACGTCCACCGGCGCGTCGGCCGGGATCAATTCCAATTCGCCGTGGGGCGTCCCGGAATAGAGCCACCGAACCGTTTCCGGATCCTGAACCAGGGACTGCAACCACACGCCAGGAAAGAATACATCGAGATACCGCATACCGTATTCCGGCGTACCGGGTTGCCACTCCGGCGACTCGCCGCCGAAGTTTCTCCAAACGCGGGTGGTGCAGGGCTCGTTGCGGCTGTTGGCAATCCCGTCGACCGAATCGCAGGCGTAGCGGCCAATGAGCATCGCCTGCTTCACGTCGAGACGTCCGCGCCGCGGGTGTGTCTTTGTGTAGCGGAAGAACTTCCGCATGATTCGTCGACGCGTTCGCGGAAACCGGTCTCCGTGCGTGTACAAATGTTCGTGCCAGGTGCGGTACAGCGTCTCTTCATCGTTGGCTGTAGAGGCGCCGCAAATGTAGGCGAGGTAAAGAGACAGCCACCACATGCGAAGGTGGTGGTCCCCTTCCGGGTTCAGGTGGGCGCCTTCCGCCATGTAGGCGCCCCAGTGCGGCTTCCGATGGGCGCGGGCCGCGCCCCGCGCGTCGGCAAAGAGCAGCACGTTATGCGTCTTGTTCATCTGCGAGATGCACGCGTCCATACCCCCGCGATACGCGGCGTCGTGACCGACGGCGGAGATCATGACCCACGATTCCATCTCTTCATCCACGGCCTGGACCTTCTCCACGAGCCGGCGCATATACGCCACGTAATCATCGTGCGCTGTCCGCATGGTGCGCTGTTCTTCCGGCAGGCCCACCGGCATCATATCGGGGTTGAGGACATACCCCCAGAGCGGCCCGTCGTGCTCGGTCCACTGCCAGCTTACAAAGGAAGGTCCGGCCGCTCGTTTTGCCTCCAGGATCCACTCCCCCCGGATGGAGTGCGCGAATTGGCAGTACAGGCCAAGCTCCCGGCACTTCGACACCCAACCGACGAGCTGCTCTTTGCTCAACGTCTTCCGGAAGATCATGTAGTCGCCGAGTTGCGTGTCCGCGAGGTGCTGCATGATGCGCTCCCGGAGGCCAGGGTCTTCGGCGGGAAGGGCAACATCCTCGACCCCAAGCTTCATCGGGAGGCGTTCCTGTTCGGCGCTGATGACCAGGTCGACTTTTCCCACGTCACCGCACTCGTCGGTGCGGAATTCTATCGGAAACTCCGCCAACGGCTCGTCCGCCCGAAAGCGGAAGCGGTGCTCTCCCCTACCCAACGAATCTGGAATCGGATCCAGTGCCACGACCCCTTTCGGCAACCGGACGTTTACCCCGCACTGCGTATCCCGGCAGTTCACCGCCGCCACGAATTCCCGGCCGAGCAACACCCAACGCGGACACACGGTGAGTTCCAGGGGGCGTTCGTGAATCTCCTCGATAAAAGCGCGGGCCAGCAGCAGATAGTCGCGGTCGGAGTCGTTCTGCAGCTTGAGGCGAACGGGAGAACCGTTCAGCAAATCCGGCGGGATTCGAACGTTCAGCTCGTCCATGAGCGGGATCGAGATCATGGCGGCAAAATATTTCGTATCCCGGACTACCTCGGAATCATTCAAGTAGATTCGATACGGGATCTCTACCGGTTCGACCGTTCTCTCGGAAGGCCGAACGCCGTCCTTTCCGGTCGCGGGAATGCAGCGCAGCGTCGCCCGCAATGCGGTGGCGACGCCTTCCTGTTCCTGTTTTTCGGGCTGGAGGTCACAGCCAACCTCGATACTTTCTCCGGGCCCGAGCCATACGCAGTCGGTCCGGAACCACCGTTGCGTCTTGTCCGAAATCTCCGTTGCCAAAAGAAGCTTGCGGCGGCGGCCATCTTCGCAGGTCAACCGGGCGAGGTGTTCGTGATCGTCAAGGTTGGGATCGCGTCCATCGAAATGTGCGGTCACGTAGTTTGCGCGGTACCGCGAACCCACGTACCGGCTGATCACTTTCCTGTCCTGGAGTTCCTTGATTTTGAACTTCAGATCATACGAGTGGGTCCGAATCTCGAGGCCGGTAGATTCGTCCCCTTCCAGCTTGATGAGCACGCCGCCCAGGCGGCTGTAATTCTCCCTCGGGCGCCAGCGCCAGCCTGGCCCGTCGAGAGGAATGAACCGTTCCCGTTGCGGTCCGAAAACACCGCCGAACTCGATCAGGGAACACTCGAGAATCCGGCCGTCCCGGGCCATCGCATAACCGTCCCAGGAGAAGTTGGAGTGATGAAATTCATGCTGGGCATACCACCACCAGTAGCCCCACTGGATCCGAACTGCATAGGCCTCCTTCATGGGATGAGGATGCCTGAATCGGCGGCGCGTGCCTAGCCCTTCCCGACTTTGAATATGAGCTTGCTCCAGGTCGGGCAAGCGGTCCATTGTGTCGTGCATGAAATCAGACCAGAAATCTCTTCGTTTCGGACTCATCGGCTGCGGCGGAATGGGCGCAGGCCATGCACTCAACGTGAAATACATCCCGGGCATGGAAATCGTCGCCTATGCGGACGTGGCGAAGGATCGCGCGGACCATTTCCTGAAAAATCTCGGAGGAGAATACGCCACTGACGACCCGGATAAGATCATTGCAGACGAATCCATCGACGGCGTCCTGCTCGTGACAGGAGAAAAACATCACCCGAGACTGGGAATCGCCGCCGCTCGGAACGGCAAGCATGTATTCATGGAAAAACCAGTGGCCGTGACCATGGAGGAAGCGATGAAGGTCCGGGAAGTTCTGAAGAATTCCCCCGTGAAATACCAGAACGGTATGTGCAACCGATTGGCCCCCATGGTGAAGAAGGCCAAGGAGGCGCTCCCGAACCCCTGGATCACCTTCGGCCAATGCACCGACCTGGTGTCAGGCCAGGCCTGTCACAATCTGGACCTGATTTGCCACCTGTTTCACCAGGCTCCGCTGGAGACCGTTTACGCAACCGGAGGCCACAACTACGGATTCGACGAGCATTTACCGGCCGACAGTTTTACTTCGATTCTGAAATTTGCCGACGGAACCCAGGGCACCTACATCCAGCACGGCAAGGCCTACAACAATTCGCTCCGGAAATACTCCTTCCAGTTCTTCGGAAAGGACCGCTGCGTTTATCTCGCCAACCGGTTCATGCGGTGCATCGTCAGCTCCGGCCTGGGCGGGGATGACTATGAATATGCCTTTCACGGACGGGAAGGCGCCCTCAAGGATGTGGGAAAAGTGGAAGAGCACGAAATCGATCCCCAGGGTCCCCGCGGCTACATGGGCCACTACGACGAACTGGTCGAACTCCGCGACGCCATCCGGAACGACACCACGCCCACGATGACCATCGACCATGCAGTGAACGTGCTCGCAGTGGAAAAGGCGATCTTCGAATCTATTACCTCCGGTGAGATCGTGAACTATCCGAAATTCATCGAACGCTGGGGGTTTGAACAGCCGTTTTGAAGAAGGTGTTCGGTGAAAAGCTAATTGACTTTCGATAAGACGCAACACTCAAACCGAAAACCGAAAACCGAAAACCGAAAACCGAAAACCGAAAACCGAAAACCGAAAACCGAAAACCGAAAACCGAAAACCGAAATGTCTTCCTACAAATTCCAATTCACTCTTTTCACAAAAATGTGGCCTGACAAATCGCTGCCCGAGCTCGCGGCATTTGTGAAGGAACTAGGCGTCGACGGGATCGAGTTGCCAGTGCGCCCGAACTACCCCGTGACGCCGGACAACATCGCGTCGGCACTCCCGGAGGCCGTGCGGATTTTCCGGGAAGAGGGGCTCAAGATCGGCAGCGTGGCCTCGGTGCCAAACGAGGAAACGATCGCTACCTGCGGCGAGGCCGGTGTGCCGATCGTGCGGGACGGGGTGTTCATCCCCGAGGGCGCGAACTACCTGGAAACGATTACGGACGCCCAGCGTGTTTGGGATGGCCTCCTTCCGGCGTTGGAACAACACAGAGTGGTCCTGGGCATCCAGAATCACTGCGACCGATTTCTGACCCACGCGATGCACCTGCATCATGCTCTCGCGAACTACGATCCGAAGGTGGTGGGCGCGGTGTTCGATCCGGCACACCAGGCGCTGCAGGGAGCGGATCTCGACATGGCACTCGATGTAGCGTGGCCGCACATCGTGATGATCAATTTGAAGAACGCATTCTGGAAACGAATGAATGGTCCGGAAGCCGAGTGGGCGGAATGGCGCCCCTATTGGACCACGGCGCGCCATGGCCTTGCCTCCTGGCCTGCGCTTGCCAGGGAACTGAAACGGCGGGGCTACCAGGGCGACCTCTGCTTCAGCGCGGAATACATGGACGAAGAATCAACCGACCGCCTCATCCGCGAAGACATCGCCGCGGCCCGGCAACTTTTTTGATCGACCTGCGCTATCGGAGCCTTGGAGGCATCCGCACCGGAATAGAGCGGTTTCGAAACCGTCGGTAGACTTGAAAGTCTCCATCTATCGTTAAAACGCAATAGTCATCAAACAACTCCGACATTCGAACCACGCAGGCATCAGCCAACGACATCGGGAGATCCGCGTATTTTGCAATGAGCCGGGAAACTCTGTCGGTCTCGGCAGAGAGTACGAAATCGATTTGCAGACCACCATTCCGCATCATCGCCCACAAGGGGGCCGAGCCGTGTGCAATTCCGTCCAGCAGAAAGCAAGCCTCAGAAACCACGGCCTCGCAGGTAACCAGGGGGCCCGAAAGCAATTGCATCTGCTCAACCGTCCAAGCGTGGTATCTGTCATTCCCATTGATTGCGGCTACCAATGGACCGGTATCAATGATTGCGCGTTTCATGCGCCATAACCGCGCATGTACCGCTTGTTCGAGGACAAGTCGCTGGGGCCGGCTACCTGACCGATATTTTCTTTCAGTAGGTCGTAGGCCGTTGTTTGACTTGGCGTCGGCACGTCATTTTCCAAGTACGACTCAAGCGCATTACGCATGAGGACGGATTTTGAGACGCCGCATTTCTCAGCGACTGTCTGCAACTTGCGGTTCAGCAGTTCAGGGACTTTTACTGTAATCGTGGTCATCGTGAGACCTCCAGTATTTTCAATGTATTATCGTATTACTTTCTTCTCTGAAGAAGTAATACCAAGAAGCAGCGTTGTCAAGAATTGAAACGCCCGAAAACTCCGAAATCGAACAACCAAAACCATCCCTACCCCGAATGGCTTTGGGCCTCGCCATGATCCATTCATTCCCGGGTACGGCGGGGACCGCCGTACCCAGAAATGTGCCCACATCTTGAAAAGCACGAAGACGTGAATTTGGAGACGGCGGTCCCCGCCGTATTGAGAACCGATGGTTCATGAAAGGACCCTCTCGGAGCGGCAGCTTGAGTCAGCGCCATTCCCCCTACCCCTTTATTCCCCCCAGCTTGATTCCCTCCACGAAATATCGCTGCCCGAAAAGGAAAACGAGAATCGAGGGAATCATCACCATCACCGATGCCGCCATCAGCAGGTTCCAGTCGGTGCGATAGGTGTTCTGGAACGCGGCCAGGCCGATGGGCAGGGTCATCATCTCCAGGTCATTGGCCATAATCAGCGGCCACATGAAGTTGTTCCAGGATCCGATAAAGGTGAACACGCCCAGCGTCGCCATCGCCGGCTTGGCCAACGGAAGAATGATATTCCAGTAGATGCCCAGTTTGTTGCACCCGTCAATACGGGCGGCGTCTTCCAGGTCGGTAGGGACGCCGAGAAAAAATTGCCGCAGCAAAAAGGTCCCGTACGCTGTGAAAATTCCGGGTATGATCAACGCCTCGTAGGTGTTGATCCACCCCAGCCATCGCATGAGGACGAAGGTCGGGATCATGGTTACGGCGGAGGGGATCATGAGCGTGCCGAGATAGAGCACGAAAAGCTTATTCCGGCCGGGAAAGTGAAGCCTGGCGAATGCGAAGGCGGCCATTGAACTGGTAAGCAGCACACCGAATGTTTGCGCCACTGCAATGACAATACTGTTGATGTAGAACATCCCGAATGGAACGGCTTTCCAGGCCTCCACATAGTTGTGCCAGACGGCCGGGACCGGCAGCCACTTCGGCGGATACTCGAACACCGCGCCGGTTTCCTTGAGCGATGTCGAAGCCATCCAGAAGAGTGGGATCACCATGGAGATAGCCCCGAGGATCAGCACAAGGTACCAGGAGGCGGCACCCCAGGTCTTCCTGGATACTGCTGAAATCATGTCACTCGCCACTCCCCTCGATCATCACACGTACTCCACTTTCTCTTCGCCGAAGCGCCAGTTGATGAGAGTAACCACAAACACGACGATAAACAAAACCCAGGCAATCGCAGACGCGCTGCCCATTTTGAGCCATGCGTAGGCCTTGTTGTAGATGTAGTAGTCGATCGTGGTGGTGGCGCCGGCCGGCCCGCCTCCTGTCATCATGAATGCCTGAAGAAACCCGCCCTGGAATCCACCGATCACGCTCATGATAAATACGAAAAAAGTCGTGGGCGAAATGCTCGGCCAGGTTACGTAGAGAAACCGCTGCCACGCATTCGCACCGTCGATCGAAGCCGCGTCCTGCAGATCGCGTGAAACATCCTGTAGTGCCGCGAGATAGAGAATTGTGTTGAATCCACCGAGCCCCGCCCAGAGGCCCATGATGGCGATGGCCGGTTTCGCCCACGCCACGCTGTCCAGCCACTCCGGACCCTGAATCCCGATCTTCGCCAGCAGAAAATTAATGAGTCCGAAATCGGCATTGTAAAGCCACTTCCACAGTACCGCCATGGAAACCGCCGAGCAGATGGTGGGCAGGAAATAGAGCGTCCTGAAAGCGACAACCCCCGGCAGTTTCCGATTGAACAGCAGGGCCATTCCGAGGGAGAGGCCCATGGAAACCGGAATGAAGAACATGTAGAAAACGGTATTCCACATGTACTGCCAGAAGCGCGGATCGTTTGCCTCCCACCCCGCCGATCCGCGGCGGAACCCGAGCAACTCAACGAAATTATCGAACCCGCAAAACTTCGGAGGCCACGTCAGCAGGTCCCAGACCGTAAAGCTGAGAAGCAACGAAGCCAGCACCGGACCAACCGTAAAAGCGAGAAAGCCGAGGAGGTTGGGAAGGAGGAAAAGAAGGGTTGTGAAGAGATCGCGACGGATTCCGGATTTCGGATTTCGGATTTCCTGGATTTCGGTCGGCACGTGATGACCGTATCTGATGATCGCAAACGTGGCAATTATCGGAAGGTGATTTCGCAGCTACTTCAAGACCCAATCCCGAATGCCGATGCCGATGCCGATGCCCCAAATCCGAGATCGGAGATTCGAAATTCGAAATCAAGACCCTTGTTCTTTCCTGATTTTCCGATACTGCGCCTTGATCTTCTTTGCGGCGTCTTCGAGGGTTTGCCTGCCGAGCAGGACTTGTTCGAGCTCCGGTTTGCAGAAGTCCAGCCATTCTCCCTGGCCCGGGAAGGTTGGGATGGGGCTGGCTCGACGCAACTCGCCGATGATCACATCATTCTCCGCCCGGCGGCCATACCCGTCGCGGAACAGATTTGATTCGGCGACGGAAATTCGCACGGGACATTCAACTTTCACTTCGGTGATCAGTCGTTGCGCTTCGTCCGAAACGAGAAACTTCAAAAATTCCCAACACGCCTCGGGATTTTTCGTCCTGCTGTTCGCCGCCA
>CAUZEO010000052.1:0-19736 GCA_963578625.1 Kiritimatiellia bacterium
AATAAAACTTCTGAGCCTCTTCGTCGTACAGAAACTCCACCGTGCCGGCGTTAACGTACTTCACTGACTGCGCCGCCTTTACCGCCGCGCGCCCAATCTTACGCCGGACATCCGCGGCGAGAGCCGGACTCGGAGATTCCTCCAGTAGTTTCTGATGTCTTCGCTGAATGCTGCAATCCCGTTCGCCGAGGTGCACGATGGATCCGTGCTGATCCCCCATGATCTGAACTTCGATGTGCCGGGCACGCTCCACGAACTTTTCCAGGTAGACGACATCGCTGCCGAACGAGTGCATCGACTCCGTTCGTGCTGTCTGAAATGCGTTTGCAAGGTGCCGCTCCTCCTTCGCCGCGCGCATCCCTTTTCCACCGCCGCCGGCCGCCGCCTTGATCAGGACCGGATAGCCGATTTTTTTTGCTGCCTGACGCGCGTCCTCTTCTGTATCGAGCGAACCATCACTCCCTGGAGTCACCGGGACGCCGGCCTTGCGCATGGTCTCTCTCGCCACGGACTTTTCGCCCATCTTGCGAATCTGCTCGGCAGTGGGACCAATGAAGACGATGTTGCAGTCGTTACAGATCTCCGCGAAATGAGCATTCTCAGCGAGGAATCCATACCCCGGATGGATAGCGTCCGCGCCAACGATTTCCGCGGCACTAATGATACTTGCAATTTTCAGGTAGCTGTTGGCGGCTGCGGGGGGGCCGATGCAAATCGCTTCGTCGGCCAACTGGGTGGGCATGGAATCTTCGTCGGCCTCGGAATAGACGACTACAGATTCGACGCCCAGTTCTTTACAGGCGCGAATAATTCGCAGAGCGATTTCCCCGCGATTGGCTATCAGCACGCGTTCGAACATGAGATCAGGAGGGATCGATCTGGAACAGCGGTTGGCCGAACTGGACTGCCGCGGCATTCTCCACGAGGATTTTACGAATCGTTCCTTTTACCTCGGCCGTGATCTCATTCATTACCTTCATGGCCTCAATGATGCAGACCACGGTGTCGGTATCGACGGGCGAGCCAACCTCGATAAACGAATCCGCATCCGGAGCGGGCGAACGGTAGAAAGTGCCGATCATCGGCGAAGTAATCCGCTCCATTCCTTCATCGCCAGCGGAATTGCCATTTTCCAGTGCCCCACCGGGATTTTCTCCCGGGGATGAACCGCCGCCCGCCGCGGGCAAGCTGGAGCCAGGGACCGCAACGGAACCGGCAGGGGCGTGCGTCTGCGTAACAATCTGCGGCTCAACCCCGTTCTTCCGTTTAATGGAAATCCGGAAGCCCTCTTCCTCCAGTTCGAATTCGGTAAGCTCGTTTTCTTTTATCAATTCGACGATTTTTCGAATTTCTCTAATCTCCATATTCAGATTCTCCAGTCTGCCGGGCGTTTTGTCTAGCCCGCATCTCTCACACTTTTCGTCGCGAGGGCGTGGAGGTTGCGGCAATTCATGGAGTTAGCGGGCTAGTTGTAGATCAGGCGGGGTTGTGGGAAGCGCGGCCCTGCGCAATGAACATCCCCTCAAATACGGCCTGGGTCTCGACATTTCGCTGAAGCCGATCCAGCGCCTGATCCACCGCCTGGATGTTCTGGATCGCGCTCCCGTATCGCTGCCCCCCCGCGAGACCACGCAAAGTCTGCTCATCCCGTCCGAAATGAAAAGTGGATTGGTCCGCCCCGACCACACACATCAAAACGTCACGGTGCCAGTATTGTATGGAGCGAAGGACTGATTCCAGCAATTCCTTGAGCCGCGTTTTTACGCGGGCATCGATGACATCGTCATCCAGATCTTCGCCCTTGTAGGCTGCCTCTTCCTCCTTCTGGTACTGCGCTGTCATGGCCTTCAAAAGCCCACTCACACGCGCGGCTCTCGATAGGGCCGACAGTGGGTCATCCGGCGGCCCCTCCCTGAGGATCGATAACACGTTTTCGAGCCACGGTTCATCGTGTGGCGCCGATGTCGGCTCGTGCAGAGAAATCCGCTGACAACGCGAAACAATCGTGGGAAGAAGACGTTGCGGCTCCTGGCTTAGAAGCAACAACAGCGTCTTCGGGCTCGGCTCCTCCAACGTCTTCAGAAAGGCGTTCGCGGCCGCAAGATTGAAGCACTCAGCGTAAAGAAGGACCCCCGCTTTCCAACCTCCGTCCAGTGTCGTCCGAAACATCCGCTTGTTCAACTCGCGGATCTGTTCAATCTGAATCATTCGGCCCTTGCCTGTCGGTTCCAACCAGGCAATATCGTGATGACGGTTTTCAGCGTACTTGCGAAACAGGCTGTCGAAGTCCGAATCCTCCGGCGGATTGCCCAGAACCGTGCTGAGCAGGCCCAGCGCCACTTCCTGGGCAACCCCCCGGACGGTACCGGCGAGGAGATAAGCATGAGACAAACGCCCCGCATGAAATCCCCGTCGCAGGTCTTCCAGCACGCCGGAATTACTGGTTGTCGACGTCTTGTTCAATGATCTTCCAGATCCTCTGTTCGATACTGCCTGCCGAACCACTGCCGTCGATCACCACAAAGCGGTCCGGTTCCGCATTCGCCAACTCGAGATATCCTGCGCGAACTCGCGCATGAAACTCCCCTTTTTCCCGCTCGATCCGGTCCGGACCGATTCCCGCTGATTGGTTCCGGGATGCGAGACGATCTCGCGCCTCCGCTGGATCAATATCAATTAGAAAAGTCTGGTCGGGAACTGCGCCGTTGATTGCAAATTCATTCAACGCCTGCATTCGCTCTACGCCAAACGATCTCCCATAGCCCTGGTAGGCCGTGGTGGAGTCCGCGAACCGGTCACAGAGAACCCACCGGCCCTCCTCCAAGGCTGGAAGAATCCGGGTGTGCACGAGTTGCGCCCGGCTCGCGGCAAACAACAAGGCCTCCGCTTCCGGCGCAATGGCTTCCCCGGTTACGTCGTGCTGGAGAATATCCCGGATTGCTTCCCCGGTCTGCGTACCACCCGGCTCCCGGCATACCAACACCGCTACGGCTTGGCCCTGAAGCCGGGTCATGAGGCGCTCTATCTGCGTCGTTTTTCCGCTACCTTCTGGGCCCTCGAATGTGATGAACCTTCCCCGCCCGCTCACGTCAAAGCCTCTTAAGTTTGGGTCCGCTGGGCGTGTCCTGCACGGTCCAACCCTTTTCCGCAAGTTCGTCACGACAGCGGTCGGCAGCTTGGTAATCCCGCGCCGCGCGCGCCGCAGCCCGCTTTTCCGCAAGGGCGAGAATCTCGGAATCCGGTTCTTCGGTCTTCGAATCAATCAGTGCGAGCACCTTGTCCATGCGAGTCAAGACCCCCAGTACCCCCGCCGCGCCGGCCGCATCGAGTCCGCCTTCATCCATCCTCTTATTGCCGGCCCGGATAAGATCGAACAGGGCGGCCATGGCATTGGAAATGTTCAGATCATCGTCCAATGCTTCCCCAAAATGCACCAGCTGCGCCGCGGCCCACTCCGGTGGGTCCCCGGAGTCCTCGCCCAAAATTCCACGCAGCCTGCCCACAAATTCATCGATGCGGCCCAAAGACGCCCGGGCGGCGTCAAGTCCCTCGAAGGTAAAGTTGAGCGACTGCCGGTAGTGTGCGCTTTGCAAAAGAGCGAAACGAACTTCGCGGCCCCAGTACCCTCGGTCCAGGATGTCTCGAAGCGTAAAAAAATTACCGGCCGATTTTGCCATTTTCTTGCCGTCGACAATGAGGTGAGCGTTATGCAGCCAGTACTTCGCAAAAGGTTTCCCGGTCGCGCCCTCGCTTTGAGCAATTTCGTCCTCATGATGCGGGAAAATGTTATCGACCCCGCCGCAGTGAATGTCGAACGACTCGGTTAAGAAGTGCATGGCCATCGCGGAACATTCAATGTGCCATCCCGGGCGACCGCGGCCCCACGGAGAATCCCATCCCACGTCTCCATCGTCCGGGCCCCACGCCTTCCACAGCGCAAAGTCTCCTACATGTTCTTTCTCATACTCATCCTGATCAACCCGTGCTCCGGGCTGTAGCCCTTCCAGGTCAAGATGCGCCAATTTCCCGTACTCCGGATATTTCTGAATGCTGAAATAGACGGATTTGTCCTCCGACTGGTAGGCCATCTCCTTTTCGAACAGGCGTTCAATGAGGACAATCATGTCGGCGATGTGCTCGGTCGCGGACGGGTAGTGATGCGCAGGCAGAAGGTCCAAGGTGGCTACGTCTTCAAAAAAGGCATCCTTGTACTGCTTTGTATAGTCACCCAGCGCAACCCCGGATTCGCGGGAGGCCCGAATGGTCTTATCGTCGACATCGGTGAGATTCATGACGTGTAGCACATCGAACCCGCGATATTCCAGGTGGCGACGCAATAGATCTTCGAATACATATGCGCGAAGATTTCCGATGTGCGCGAAGTTGTAGACGGTTGGGCCACAGGTGTACATCCGGACAAGCGGAGGCTCCGAAGGCTCGAAAACCTCCACTCCGCGCGACATCGTATTGTAGAATCTGGTTGACACTGCAGCTACCAATTATACGGAAAACAGTTCTCCGAAGTCAGGCGCGCATTATAGGGATGCTGCGCAGGGTTTCAATGACGTACTCGAGATCAGGGTAGATGGAAGCGCAAACCAACGGCTCTCTTGCCCTTTATTCACAGGGGAAGTATAGGTGACAGCCCAAATGCCACTCCGCAGGATCTCAGTCAGAATTCGGCGCCCAAGAATCCGGGAATCGATGCACGGTGAGGATTGATCGCATGATTCAAGAACTTTTCAGAGTGCAAGGATGCCGTTTTTGCGCAGCGGGAATCGGTGCGCTTTTGGGCTTCGCCGTTGCCACACAACCGGCGGTGGCGTGGCCTGGCGATACTCAAAAGAAGGAAGGAAAAGCTCCCCTTCCGGGAAAACAATCTTCCCTGAACAGCGTGACTTTCGTCGCGTTCGACACCGAAACGACTGGATTTAGTCCTGAAAACGAGAGGGTGGTGGAGATCGGCGTGGTTAAATTCAAGGATGGCGACATTCTCGAACGGAAAAGCTGGCTGGTGAATCCCGGACGGAAAATACCGCCTCATGCCCGCAGGGTGCACGGCATTTCCGACGAAATGGTCGCAAACCAGCCGACGTTCAAGGAAGCATACCCGAATTTCGAAGCGTTCATCGAGGGATCCGTACTGCTCGCCCACAACGCGCGTTTCGACATTTCATTCATTCGGGAAGAGACCCGCCGAAACGACCTTACGCCCCCGGCCAATGAAGTCATCGACAGCCTGACCCTTTTTCGCCGGTGGTTTCCGGACTCTGAATCACACTCCCTGGAAGGGCTGGCGAAATACCTGAGGCTTGGCACCAACGGGTTGCACCGGGCCGTCGCAGACTCCATGGTGATCTACCAGATCCTCAGCGAGGGAAAAGGAAAACACCCGGCGACCAGGACGCTCGGCGATTTGCAACAGTCAGCCGGCGGAGTCAGGAAGTTCTAATCGCCGCTATGCGGTCTTGAACCACGTGCCTACTTCTCCGATATCCAGCTCGTCGAGCTGATCGACGATGGCATTCACGGAGGGAAACGCGAACCTGCTATGGGTCCCCGTGACGGCGACGGTTTTCATATTGCCGGCGATAGCCGCCTCGATTCCCATAGGCGCGTCTTCGAAAACGACGCAATTCGCCGGCTCCCGGTCTATGCGTTGCGCGGCCTGCAGAAACACTTCCGGATCCGGTTTTCCGCGCCGAACATCTTCCGCTGAAACGATATGCTCGAATGCATCAAACTCGCCGGTGATTTCGAATACGATACTCACGTTTTCCAATGGCGCGGAGGTTCCGATTACCCGGGGAATACCCGCCTGGTCCAATCGCTCCAACCACTCGCAAACGCCCGGGAGAAATTGAATGCCCTCTCTTCGGATCTGCTCCCGGTACGCCTCTTCTTTCTCGTAGGCAAGCCTGGCAACCTCGTCCGGATCATCCGTCCACTTCAGGATAGCAGGAATAGAATCCTGGTTTCGCTTTCCGAAGGTGAGCTGAAAATGGTTCTCGGGAAGCGGCAGGTTCTCGCGCTCCGACACGATTTCCCAGGCGCGTTCATGATGCGCAGACGAATCGATGACCACGCCGTCCCAGTCGAAAATCGCTCCCCACCCATGCGCTAAAGTACTCACGGGCAAAACTGGTACCAGAGCTTGGCCGACATGACAAAACGTTTTCAAGGGAACTTCTGGATACCGGGAATTTCGGGAGGGAAGTCGCAGCCCGTATTCGGGCTTTGACAAAACCGCCGATCTGCGCCATAATCAGCGACAATTAATGAGTGAAGACGACAGTCTGCCCGATAATAGCGATTCCCTTCCTCATCGGCAGTCCGCCTCCCCGCGATGCGGCCGTTCGGCCCATTCCATTTTGATTCAAAAAGCAACCTGACCAGGAGACCCCGATGACGTTACTCATCACCGTAACACTTTTGACCCTTGGAATTTCCGCTCTCTGCTCTCTTTTCGAAGCGGTCCTTTACTCCACCCCCATCGGATCCATCGAAGCAGCAAAAAACGAGAGCGAGAACGGCAAGGGAATTGCCGACAGGATGTTGGAACTCAAAACGAACATCGCGGTGCCGATTACCGCAATCCTCGTTCTCAATACCATCGCCAATACTGCCGGCGCGGCCCTGGCGGGCTTCATCAGCCGGACAGAACTTACTCCGCTCGGCGTCGCGTCGTTTGCGGTGTTCCTGGTTCTCGGTATTCTGTTTCTGTCGGAATTGATCCCGAAAACCATTGGTGCAATTTACTGGCGGCGACTTTGGCAATGGATCGTCTGGCCCATTATTATTCTTCGTGCAGCGCTGTACCCCATTGTGTGGGTGGTCCAGCGATTCACCAATATGATCACCCGCGGAGCATCGGCGGCCGCAGTGACGGAGGAAGAAATCGTAGCCATGGTCAATCTCGGGGAGAGCGGCGGTAACTTGAGCGAAGAAGAGGGCGAAATGGTTCGAAACATCATCCACCTGGAAGACAAATCCGCAAAGGACATCATGACCCCGAGAGTGGTCGCGTTCAGTCTGGATGCGGAAATCAAAGTGCACGACGCCATTGGACGCCTGAGTTCAGTTGGTTTCAGTCGGATTCCGATCTATAAGGAGCATCCGGAAAATATTTCAGGATATGTACTGCGCAGGCATCTCTATTCGGTAGATCCTGAGAACCGGACAAAACGAATCCAGTCCCTGGCCAAACCCATTTCATTTGTACCGGAAACGGCGAACTGCCTGACGCTGCTCAACCAGTTTCTCAAGCATCGATGGCACATCGCGATGGTAGCAGACGAGTACGGCGGCCTCGCGGGCCTGATCACCCTGGAGGATCTGATCGAAACCCTGCTGGGATCCGAGATCGTGGACGAAACCGATCGCTTCGTCGACATGCGAACCGCCGCGCGACAGCAAAGCCAGGCCAAGACCAGACGAAAATCCAAACCGGGTCAGGAATCCACCTAGCCCGCATATTTCATGAACTTTCGTAGCGAGAGGGTGGAGGTAGGGTCACGTGCCGGAGCTGCCCGAAGTTGAGACCGGTCGAAAGATCGCCGAACAGGCGCTTTCCGGCCGGAAGATCGCATGCGTTACTACGGTGCAGGATCCGATCGTGTATCACAAGATCTCGCCGCGCAAACTGGCCGACGCCGTGTCGGGACGCACCGTTGTCGGGGTGCACAGGAAAGGCAAGCAGCTATGGATGGAACTGGATCGCAGGCCGTGGCCTGGATTTCACTTCGGAATGACGGGGTCATTCCATGTGTACACAGCAAAGCGGGACCGCCCTGCATTCTGGAAAATCGAACTGGTTTCCGATACGGGGCAACGGCTGGCAATGGTAAACAAACGGAGGCTGGGGCGCATCCGCTTGTTCGACGATCCGCTTCGGGAAAAGCCCATTGTCGACCTGGGTTTTGACCCGCTTTACGAAATGCCGAATGCGGCAGTGTTCGCCGAATCCGTTCGCAAGCGAAAGATCCCAATCAAGGTCCTCCTGCTCGACCAGTCCTTCGCGGCCGGAGTGGGCAACTGGATTGCGGATGAGGTTCTGTACCAGGCGCGCATCGCTCCTCAGCGGCGGGCAGACCAACTCAGCGCGAAAGAGGTGCAGTCAATACGATCCTGCATAAAACGAATTATTCAACGCGCGGTCGAGGTGGATGCCGACGCAGATCGCTTCCCGCGAACGTGGTTGTTTCATCACCGGTGGGGAAAGAAGAAGACGGCAGTGACTGCCCGCGGGGAGGGGGTCCAGTTCGATACCCTCGGCGGGCGCACTACCGCGTGGGTGCCGGACCGGCAGGTGTGAGGAGTTCACCGGTCAGACATAATCGTACGACTCCTCGTGACCCACTTCGAGATAGCTCGTCAACAACTCGATTCCAGCCTCTACGTCGGACTGGTGGATCATTTCATTTACGGTGTGAATGTAGCGGGTGGGCAGGCTCAGGGTAATGCTTGCACAACCTCCCCGGGAACGCTGCATCGCGCCGGCGTCAGTGCCCCCTCGCGGTAGAATCTCCATCTGGTGCGAAATGTTGCCGCGCTCGGAAATTTTGCGAAAATGCTCTACCAGCTTCGGATGACAGATCAGCGACCCGTCCATAATCTTGATGCCGACCCCCCCCCCCAGTTTTGTCACCGTATCGGCGTCGGCAGGGCCCGGATAATCACATGCGAGCGTGGTATCGAGGGCAATACTGACGTCGGGATTCACGGTAAACGCTGACGTCGTGGCGCCGCGAAGCCCCACTTCTTCCTGCACCGTGAACACGGCACACACGTCTACCTGGTGTTCTTTCAACCGACGAAGAGTTTCTATCAACACAAACACGCCAACCCGGTTGTCGAGGCACTTCCCGACCAGGCAGTCTCCGCACTCGACGCAGGCACGGTCCATGGTGACCATATCGCCGATCGATATCCGGGACGCAACCTCCTTCGCGGGAAGACCAACATCGACAAAAAACTGATCGAGCTTCGGCGGCGCCTTCGATTCCTCCGGCGTAAGCAGATGCGCAGGCTTTGTGGTGTACGTGAGCACCCCCGGCAGGGGCCCTCCCTCGCGCGGGAACACCTTCACGCGCTGCGCGAAAAGCTGACGCGGGTCGAATCCACCGAGCTGCTGTAATCTCAAAAATCCGTCCTTATCGATGAATCTTACTATGAATCCGATCTCGTCCATGTGGGCCGCGACCATGACGGTGCGCTGTCCAGCGCCCTTTCGAGTGCAGATTACGTTGCCCATGATATCGACGTCGACGGAGTCGGAAAGGGGTCGAACAACGTCCATGACCAGGGCCCGTACGGCGTCCTCGCGGCCAGGCACGGCGGAGGTTTCACTGAGTTGTTTTAATAGAGACCAGTCCATATCGCATCATTTTCCCTTCCGGTAACAGGGTTCAAGGATTCCCAAAGCCCTGACCATTCTATATATCCCTCCCCGATGGCAAGCAGCGCGTTTCAGCTTGCATCACGAGGATGGAATGAAACGGACCCGAAAATCAGGAATCACCCCAGTGCATCGACGAATCGCGTGGATACTCCCGGCATGCTGCGCAGTGATCATGGCGGGCTGCCGTGCCGGTCGCACTGCAGAGTCGCAGCAAGTCCACACGGCCAGGATCGCGTTCGGATCCTGCTTGAAAGTGGACGAGGAACAGCCGGTGTGGGACATCATGCGCTCACGTTATCCGGATCTCTTCATCTTCCTCGGCGACAATGTGTACGCCGATACCCGCGATACCGAACAAATGCGAGCCACCTATGCGCTTCTTGGCACCCGGCCGGAGTACATTCGCTTCAAGGAGGAAGTTCCCATCCTCGCCACATGGGATGACCACGATTACGGCGAAAACGATGCGGGCGCCGAGTACCCCATGAAGCAGGAATCCAAGGAAATTTTTCTCGACTTTTTCAATGAGCCGGTGAACTCATTGCGCCGGCGTCACCCCGGGATATATCATGACCGGCGAATTGAGCTGGCGGGGCTCGACGTTCAGTTCATCCTCCTCGATACACGAACTTTTCGCGGACCCTTGGTACCGCGCAATTCCTCCACCGGGGACGGAGGGCCGTACACCGCCAACGAAGACACGACAACCACATTACTCGGGGATGACCAGTGGTATTGGCTGGGGCAAAGACTCCGGGAACCCGCGGACCTTCGCATCATCGCGTCAAGCATACAGGTTCTGGCCGAGGAGCATCACTGGGAAAAGTGGATGAACTTTCCACACGAACGCAAACAGCTCCTTCAAGTCATGGACGACACCGGCGCAGATGGAGTCATTTTCCTGTCGGGTGACAGGCACCACAGTGAAATTTCCCGTATGGAAACCGCATGGGGAGTCCCATTGTATGACGTCACATCGAGCGGCATGAATTGCGGGATGCCCGACAAGTTCATCGAGCCGAATCGATATCGCGTTCACGAGATGTTCCGGGAAGACAGCTTCGGCACAATCACCATCGAAAATCGCGGCGGCATGGTCACTGTAAGTATCGGACTCCATAGCATAGACGGCACCCGGGTCAGGCAAGAAAGGGTTCCGATTTCAAGCCTGCGGCGCCCAGCTACCCCCCGAGAAAATCGGTAAACCCCGCTACGGTAGATGCGTCCAGTCGTTCGACCAGCGCGCGCACCAGGTCCATGGCGCTACAGTAATCACGGATATCGATCATCGCGTTGTGAGTATGAATATACCGGGCGGGAACCCCGAGAACGACGACCGGGCAACCCACGCCGGCATACTGAAACGCTGCTGCATCCGTCCCTCCTGAACGCCGGACCGCGATCTGATGCGGAATAGACATCGCGTCCGCCACGCCTACGGAAAATTCAACCAACGCCTTGTTCATGATCGCAGATGGATCGAAGACGCGAATCTGGACGCCACCGCCCAATCGTCCCTGGAACTCTGATGGCGATCCTCCCGGCCTGTCATCCGCGGGCGGACCTTCCATAATCAGCGCCACATCAGGTCGCGCCGTTTCGCCGGCAACTTTCGCACCGCGCATCCCCATTTCTTCCTGGGCGGTCCCCACGCCCATCAACAAGTTCGGGTGGCTCGAACCTCGAAGTTTCTGAAGGCTTTGTATCGTCAATGCCATGCCTACGCGGTTGTCAAAGGCCTTGCACAGAATCCGGTTCGGGTTAGACATTTGGGTGAAAGTACTGCTGGGCGCTATCGGATCTCCCAGGCGAATCCCAAAGTCCCCGGACACTTCCCCGGCGCTCGAAGCGCCGACATCGATGTACAGTTCATCGATATCCGGAACGCGAACCCGGGCGTCTTTCTTCATCAAGTGAGGCGGCGTCGAGGCAATGACGCCTTCTACCATGTCTCCGCTTCGGGTTAAAATGCGGACGCGTTGCGCCGGCAACGTCTGCGGCACCCAGCCACCCACCGGACGAAACCGGAGAAAACCATCCGACGTCACCATCTGCACAATGAAACCCACTTCGTCCATGTGACCGGCCACCACAACCCGCGGCGAATCGTCCGTCCCCCCGGTTTCCGCAAATACGTTTCCAAATCGGTCGGAAGCGGGGGAAAAATCCGACATTTCCCGCTTCCAGATCCGGCGAATGGCCTCCTCGTGGCCCGGCACTCCATGGGCTTCGGCAAGCTCTTTCAACAAGTCAATCGCTCGATCTCGCATTGTTGTCCTTTCGCAATCGTGGTGCCAGTATTGCATGGCGCAGGAATCAACTCAACCCGCACCCTCACGAATCGCCCGGTAGATTCTGCTTAAACGCGGATCGATCTTCCCCCTCCTTCATGGCGGCACGCAGGTGATCGCTCTCCTCCAGAATATATTTTTCGATCGCGGATCTGAATTCAGGATCCGAAATCCAGTGCGCGCTGTAGGTAGACACCGGAACGTAGCCCTTCAGGAGTTTGTTGGGCCCCTGGGCACCGGCTTCGACCCGCTGAAGACCGTGCCTGATCGCATACTCGATCGCCCGGTAGTAGCAGAGTTCGAAATGGAGGTACCGATAGTGGCCACTGCAACCCCAGTGTCTGCCGTAAAGGATCGGTCCTTTCTGGAAGTGCAGCGCGCCTGCCACCCATTCCCTTGCTTCCCTGGCCATCCATAGCACCACGTTGTCCTTCATGGTTTCAAAAATTTCGCAGAAAAAATCGCGGGTCAGGTACGGCTGCCCCCATTTCCGGTCGTAGGTGATCACGTAGAACCCATACATCATTCGCGCGTGCTCTTCTGTCAGATCATTCCCACGCAACTCGCAAATCTCAATCGGCAGTGCGCTCACAGCTTTTCGTTCCCTGCGGATCTCATGCCGCTTCTTGTTTTTCAGCGCGGCGAGGAAATCCTCGAAGTCCGAGTAATCCCGGTTGTGCCAGTGAAATTGCATACTACTGCGGATCATCATGCCCGGGTCCCGAAAGAACGCCTGCTCCCCATCGGGAATAAACAGTACGTGAAAAGACGAGAGGTCGTTCTCCCTCGCGACATCCAGCGCGCTCCGGAGCAGCAATTCACGGATTTCCTCTACCGGTGCCCCGTTCCGGCACAATATTTTCGGTCCCGTGGCGGGGGTGTACGGCACCGCGGAAATGAGCTTGGGGTAGTAAGGAATGCCGTGGCGCTGAAAAGCCTCTGCCCACGCCCAATCGAAGATATATTCCCCGTAGCTGTCGGTCTTGATATAGAGGTACATCGCGCCCAGGAGCGTATCTTTTTCCATCGCGCAGAGGTAAAGTGGCTCCCAACCGGTATCGGCGCCGATCGAACCACTATTTTCAAGCGCGTGAAGATACGAATAGTCACTGAATGGAAACGAAGGATGGGAGATCGCGTCCCATTGGTCACAGCCAATCTCGGAAATCGCCTGCTCCAGTCGGATTCTCATGGATCAGGGTTTCTGCTCAAACGATTCTGACGGAAACAAAAACGAGCCCACCACGCAGATGAACAGGTTGACGCCGAGGCCGACAGTGCCGGGATGAACCCACGCCCACTTCGGATCCAATGCGAAACCGGCCACTGCCACGGCACATCCGGCAGCAATGCCCACCAGGGCGGTACCGGCGCCAAGGCGGGGAAGATATAGCCCCAGAATAAACGCGGGAGCGACTTGGACGAGCAGGTCAAACTTGATCACCAGCAGTCGGAAAAGGGTTATGCCCTGGAGTTGCAGCGCAACCACAACCACGATACCCATAAGCACCCAGGACGAAATCTTCCCCAGTTTCAGCAGCTTCTCGTCGCTCGCCGAATACCCGATTGTTTTGACGACAATATCCTGAATGACAATCGAAGACAGACTCAACAAAACTGAATCGGCAGTGGACATCATCGCTGCGAGCGCTCCCAGAAGCAACAGCGTGACGCCGAAATAAAGCACGGGCCCCTGCGTGGAAATCAGGTCGAGCATTCGGGTCATCACCTGGTCGCTCTGGGCTTTTCCCAGCCCGGGAAACTGCTCGATCGCCATGATCCCCATGAAGTAGGCGAAGAAAACCGTCAGCAGCGGAAGAAGCACCATGGCACCGAGTGACCATCTCAGAACCCGCGTGGATTTCGCTGCGAATATTCGCTGAATTCCCTGCGGGTACATGGCTCCGCCGAGGCCGGCCAAGCATAGAAAACTCAACCACTTAACACATACTTTCAATTCAGGCGGCCGCACTTTATCGGGCTCAAGCTCCAGGATCCTTGCAGGCAGCAGCGCCAGCTCTTCATGTTGGGTCAGGAGATACCCCCCTAGAATCAGGACCGCAACGAACATCATGATACCCTGGAGCGTGTCGGTCCATGCAACCGCCCGCATTCCGCCGACGGTTTCGTAAAGTACGATCACGACCGAAAGAAACAACACCCCGACAGCAAAGCTCCCGGGCCTGCCGGTCAATCCTTCCACCGCATTCCCCATCGCCAGCAGCTGCGCCAGCAGATAGTTCAGCATTGCAATGCACATAAGCACGGCACACACCGACGTGAGGCCCCGGTTTCGATATCTGTCATGAATCCAGTCGCATGGCGTCACGTAGCCGCGGAGAACAGCCCGGGCCCGAAGCGCGGGGGCGTACAGAAGGTAAAATGTCACGATACACATCATGAACGTAACGCTCATCATGTACGCGTAGCCCATGCGGTACGCTTTTCCCGGAAACCCCATGAACGTATTGCCGCTGTACTGCGTGGCGAAAAGGGTACAGATCAGAACAAGGAATCCGAGTTTGCCTCCCGCCAGATAAAAATCGTGAGGCGTCTTCGATGTAGCGCGGCGGCGTCCAAGCCACGCGAGCATCATGAGGATGCACAGGTAAAGGCAGAAAAGAACAAGCATCAACATTCGTCGTCGCCGTCCTTCCACCGAGAAATGATAAGGAGCGCGGTGGTAATCGAAAAAAGAATGCTGATGCCGAATGAAAAAGCCGCCCAGGAAGGCATCCCCAGCACAAACGGCTCGACCTTGTCGTCCGGCCAATACCAGGGCACAGAGAGCACCACGAGGCCGAGCAGCAACAGCCAGTGCCGAAGTTTCAGGAAATGGGTCGGGTTCTGCTCCATGCCCGGAGCCTAACCTGCCCCGGCCCACAATGAAAATCGCGAAGTTGGACGAAAATCACTCGGTGGTGACAACGACCCGGTACGATTTGGAACCCGTTTCACCGGAGAAATCGGAAAGAACCTGTATTTCTCCGTTTCCTTCCGCGGCCGCCCCGGTTGCGCTCCACACGGGGGAGACGCCGGTATCTTCCGCGAGCTCGAGCGGGGATGTGGCACAGGTGGCGGTCAGAACTTCGACACCCGGCAAGGGCTGAACCTGGGTGAGGGCGATGTTTACCGGCAACAGGATAAACACCGCGACGGGATCGCCTTCCGTCGCCCGCTGATCTCCCGGTAGTATTCGGACGCATTGAATCCGTCGACTCCGACGGACCGGCCAGCGGACCGATTGTCGGAAATGTTGCCGCGACCTGATCGATCGGAATGGTATACCATGTACCTGAAAATCGAAATCCTGCCGCGACTTCCGCGCTGTATTGAATCAGCACATTACCCCGTTCGGGCGGGGCGCTCCCGGAAGGCGCTTCAAATGTCGGCAGCGTCTGTCCGCCTGTAGGCGGCGGTCCGAATGCTCCCGGAAGTTCCACCACCGTTGCAGGACGCACGGAACCATTGGTCGTGCTACAGGAACAGGGGTTCCAACCGAACCGGATATCCATCGTGCAGTCTCTCGCAATAACAATCTCCCGACCGGCCGGCACGCGTGCAGGGAGAATCAGATTCCCCGACTGACCGGCAAGCGAGGGGAAGGGCTCCAGGTCGCTGCTGAGAAATGTTGAAGTAGCGAATGCTGTGTCGAGACCAAGAAAGTAGTCCACCTCGTGGGCAGGCGCAGGATCCTCGAAGGGTCCGTAGGCGAAAGAGCAGAATAGCTCAATGTCCTGCGTCACCTCGCCGCCGCGGCACATCAGGGGTGAGAGAAGGAGTGCTGATATTCACACCTTGAGGACCACTGCACGACAGAGCCTGATTCTGGGGCGGAAACCACCCTTATCGTAAAGTATCCAATCCATGATGCTGCTCCGGATCGATGGAACCCATTATTATACGAAACGATCCTAGGCAATTACGGGACAATCATGGTAGGGTTCAGGTAGCGAAAGGGGTCTAATTCCGTATGGCGACAAATGTTTTGGGAGAAGAGCTTGCACCTTGCAGCCAGGATCCTGTAACGGGATTTTACCGTAATGGATGTTGTGAAACCGGCCCCGGGGATCACGGTATTCACACGGTATGCTCAGTCATGACGGAGGATTTTCTTGCTTTCAGCGCCCAGGCAGGAAACGACTTGAGTACCCCGCGTCTCGAATTAGGTTTTCCCGGATTGCGCCCGGGCGACCGCTGGTGCCTTTGTGCGCCCCGTTGGAAAGAAGCCCTCGACGCAGGGGCAGCTCCGCTAGTCGTGCTGGACGCCTGTCACATGCGATCTCTCGAATTCGTCTCGCTGGAAGAATTGAAATCTCACGCGGTTCAATCCTAGCTACGGCCTGGAATTCGTGTCCAGATCCGCGGCGAGTTTGCGCACTGCCCCGAGGTCGAGCTTCCCCGTGGCAAGCACCGGAAGATCGGCGACTTCATAGAATGATTTTGGCGAGGGGCGCCAGAGATTAGGCAGATCGCTTACCTGAAGAATCTGCTGGAGCTTCTCTGCGCCTCCCGAGTCCGCCGTGTGCAGGACGATAAGCCTTTCGCCCCGTTTCTCATCCGGAACTGCCGTTACCGCCAGCACCCGCTCTTCGGTATCCAGGCCGCCCAGCAGCGCATCCTCGACCGCAACATGCGGAACCATCTCGCCGCCGATCTTGCTGAAGCGGGCAAGTCGATCCGTAATCGTGATAAACCCGTCGCGATCGATGTAAGCAACATCACTCGTGTTGTACCACCCGTCCTGGAGGACCTCTCGAGTCGCTTCAGGATTGTGCAGATACCCAATCATAACGTTGGGACCACGAATCCACATCACCCCTTCTTCTCCATGCGGAACGGGTTCACCCGTCTCCGGATTTCGAACGCTTACTGCGACACCCGGAATGGGTTGACCAATGCTTCCCGGCTTCGTTCCCATGATGATGCGTCCGTATCTTTCGACGTTCGGTACGTTGACGCACGCCAACGGAGACAACTCGGTGGCCCCGTAGCCCTCCAGGGGGCGAACTCCGAATTTCTCTTCGAATGAATCGGCCAGCTTCGGCTTCAGCTTCTCAGCTCCCGCAATACAGTGGCGCAGGGTGCTGAAATCGGCGGCGTTTGCGCGCCGCATATAGGAAACCAGAAAAGTCGGTGTCGAAACGAGAATCGTGCAGGAATTTCTGCGAACCATTTTTGCAATCCCTGCTCCGTCCAGTGGGTTAGGGTGGTAGCTCGCCGCGCACCCCGAAAGCAGTGGCAACCACATGGTGCAGGTGTAACCCAGCGCATGGAAAAGCGGTAAAGTACCACACAGGGTATCGTTGCTGTTCAATCGCAATAATTGGTCTGAAGCTTCCACATTGGACTGAATATTGTGGTGACTTAGCATGACTCCCTTCGGAGAACCCGTGGACCCTGAAGAAAACAGAATGGCGGCAGGCGAATCTCCATGGAAATTCCTGTAATTCACCAGCAAGCCTGCGGGATAAAGCGTTGCTCGTAGCGCAGCTCGGATCTTATCCCACGCACCTGCGCCCCGCAGAATCTCCTCCAACGCCACGAATTCGCATCCCGAATCCTTTACGTCAAGACGATCAAGGAATGCGCGAGCGGAGATGATTTTCTTTATTCCACATTGATCGATCGCGGATTGAAATACGGCCTGGGAAGCGGTGAAGTTGAGGTTGACCGTGACCTTGCCGAGCATCGAGACCGCAATGTTGGTCAACGCACCTCCCACCGATGGCGGCAAGAGAATGCCGACGTATTCATCGTCACCCAGTCGATGACGCAGACCTTCCTTGAGCACCAGCGATGAGATCAGCGCCTGCCCGAATCGCAGCCGCTTGCCGGTTGAATCCATCAGGGCAGTACGCATCCAGCTGCTTCGCGCACGGCGGACAAACACCTCCGGCAGGGGTCTGCGGTCCGGGCGCTTGTCTTCGAAGTAGTCACAGGAGAGCTCCTGCACTCGCATCCGCGCCTCAAACGGAGGCGTGTCCGGCGGCATAGGCTCTCCGAACACAATGGTAACCGGATACCGAAGTGTTGTGGGCAGCCGGGAAGCGATCGCACCGTAATAGTGACTAAATATGCTACCCCATTCCCCGCCGAGATAGACTGGAATTATCGGGTAGCCGGAGTCCTTGACGATCCGCGCGAAACCGCTTTTGAAAGGCCGAATCATTCCGGTCATGGTGAATCCCCCTTCAGGGAAAAGACAAACAACGAAACCCTGGTCGAGCTGGACCCGAGCTTCCATAAGCGACTCGTCGATCTTTTGCCTCGAATCGTGTCCGGAAACGGGGATAACCCCGGCCAATTTCAGAAATATTCTCCAAATCCCCATCGTGTTATACATTTCCCGCGACATGAGGAAACGGATGCGCCGTGGCTGGGTGCTTATCAGAAGAATTGCGTCCGCCCACGATGCGTGATTCGGCAACAGCAGGGCGGGCCCGTCCACCGGCAGATTTTCGTGCCCGACTACCCGCACGCGGTAGAATAATCGCGAGATCAGCATCACCAGGAACCGCAACAGAAAATCCGGAAGCACGAGGAAACTGCCAAGGATCATCGCCAACGTCAGCAACCCCACGATGAGATAGCCGTTTTGCGCGCTAAGCCCCTTGCCATAGCCAAGATCGCCGAGGGTCATCAGACCGCGAATCATCAGCAGGCCGCAAATCACAAAAAGGACCCGCTTCACTGTCTGCCGCCTCCCTTGCTTTCGAAATACTTGCATTTTGACCTCAAGACCATGTTCACCTTCCGTGAACTCAGAGCACTATTGCATTGCATATGCCAAGACAAACCCTCAAACCACAGCATGCTCATTTATAGGCAGTTATGATTGCTCTGCGAAGAATACACATCGGCGTTAATGCATTCGTTGATCACCCACTGTACTTTGTGTGCACAGAACCCTAGTAATTAAATATGGCATCCCAACGACTCTCTACCGACGAGCGAACTTTTTTCCGGCTGGTTGCAGATGCAGCTCTCGCAAACCCGTTCGGCCCTGAGTGGCTGGAACTCGACGGGGCAATAGGAAACGCTGCACCAGGTACGCCAAGGGAAGAAACCGTCCGCAGGATTACCCACGAAATTTCGAGCCGAATACATGCGCTGGATCGTTCGGGACACGCCGATCCTGCCCGGTACGGCAAGGAAGACGGGGATCTGCTAAGAGCCTCTTTCCTCTTCCATACATACCATCAGTTTCTCGAAGATTTCAACCGCCTGATTCAACGTCAAACGGAAGCCGGGAAAAAGAGCGAGCCGGCACGATTTGCCGTACGAATAATCGAGTCCCTGGAACAGAGAGGCTTTACCCACGAAGAGTCAGTCCACTACTTGTGCCTGTTTTATCAACTACGCCGCGCTCACTTTCTCATTTACCAAAGCCTGATCGGACGAAGCCCTTCCATCAGCCGGCTACGGCTGCAACTCTGGCAAAATGTCTTCCCCCGCAACGTCCGGAGGTTTGATCAGCATCTTTGGAACCGGATGGAAGTGTTCTCGACGCTCCTGCTCGGCGAAACCGGCACCGGCAAAGGTGCATCCGCCGCCGCAATCGGTCGTTCCTCCTACATCCCTTTCGATGAATCCAAGCAGCGATTCGAGCCTGGTTTCCACGCCACCTTTATACGCGTCAACCTGTCCCAGTTCTCCGGAAACCTTTTGGAGTCCGAACTATTCGGCCATCGCAAAGGAGCATTCACAGGCGCAACAGATGATTACGAAGGAGATCTGGCGCGGTGCATGCGTCACGGCGCAATCTTCCTTGATGAGTTGGGGGACATCTCTCCCGCGGTTCAAACGAAGCTGCTGAAAGTGCTGGAAGACCGAACGTTCACACCGGCGGGAAGTCACGATTCCTGCCGCTTCGAAGGCCAAATTATTGCCGCTACAAATCGCGATCTAAATAAACTTCGCGAGCAGGGTGTATTTCGGGACGATCTCTACTATCACCTCTGTTCCGATGTCATCCGGATTCCGCCACTCCGTACTCGAATCCAAGAGGACCCACGGGAATTCGACGACATGGTTACCCACCT
>CAUZEO010000053.1:0-19663 GCA_963578625.1 Kiritimatiellia bacterium
GCCGATTGGCCGTCAACCCATATCTCCGCCTCCCCATCAAGAATCTGGAAAAGCAGCCAGAGATAATCTTCCGCGCCGTCTGGAATCGTTAGCGTTGTCGCATACCATGCCGCTCCATGATAGTTGAACCCCTGGGACGTCCAGTAGTCGTCAACCCGGATGTCATGCCATTGGGAACCGTCGGTGGAGGGATTCCCGGACCATCCCTGCTTCAACCCTTCGTCAGCCGGATCGGTTCGAAAACGCCAGACCAGGGGCAGGGTCAGCAACTCCTTGCCGTTTATGGCTTCAAAAGGCGGACGATAGGCTCCTCGTTTGAGGCGATCTTTGTAGGGTCCGGTCACCACCATGGGGAAAGGCAGGTTCAGTTCTTCAACGATTCGCAACGTGTCGGATTGAAGCTTCTCGTAGCGGTCAAAGCCTGCGTCGGTCTGGGCGGCAGGGTCGAGTTCCATTTGCGTCAGGACAAAACAGTTCAACGACGCCTGGAGCATTTGCAGGCGCTTCTGCACCAGGGGCGAAGCGGCCTGTCCCCGGCCCTGATCCAACAACGTCTGGAGGGTCCGCAAGTGATCATTGTCGAACGTGCGCACCCAGTCGCCCCACACCATGTGGCCGGGGAATTCCATGAGCTGTTGTTCATACGTCGTGTAAAAACGTTCCATGGTCGTCGCCGCCTCGCCATACATATCGCGGCAAAACTCGTGAATGATCTGATCGACATCCGCGTCGATGTCCCATAACAGGCGGGCCTTGATGGTGTGGAACAACGCGGACCCGGCCCAGGTGCCCTGGCTTTCCCCGGAGAGACCGATCACGCCGCTGTTTTTCAAGTGGCCAAGAAGCTTCTTGTAGTGGGCGAAATAGCCGGTGGGGATATTGATGTGGCGGCCGGTGGGCGGATAGTCATAGTAGATGACCTTGCCCCGGGCGGTCCAATCCCTGATCCATTCACGCAGGTTGGTGCTGTATTTGCAGTCCGGATCGTCGATGTCGTGGCGCAGGCAATGTCCGCTGTAGGCAAACTCCGCGATCACGTTGGCGTCGAGGGTCAGGTCGGGATCGCGGGGCGGTGCCACTGTCGAGCCGTACGCATAGAAACTCACGTACTTACCGGGCAACTCCCTGGCCACCAGGCGCGCAACCCGGTTGGCGAATGTTGCATAGCGATCGCTGAGCGCGCCGGGACCGCCCTTGCACTCCGGTTCGTCAGGGTACGCATCGTAGTTGTCGTTTGATTTCCAGGTACTCCCGGGGCCGTCCATGGCCAGGCACGATGCGCACTCGCACCAGTAGCTCGGTTCATCGTTATGACCCAGCGAGAAGAGCCACCAGCGTGGATCCTTGATCTGATCGTAGCCATTCTCGAAACGCTCGATGATGCCGCGTGCGGCCTCTTCGGCCACCTCGGGGTTCGACAGGCACGCCTGCGCCGGTCGACCGTCCTTATACATCCAGGTACGTTCGCCATTCACCATGGGATACCATTCGGGATGAGCGGCGAAGGTCGCCTGAACCTCCACCACCACCGTCGGATGATTCCCCGAAGTCACAAACGCGCGAAGCGTATGCCCGGTCTGCTTCTGCCTGCCGTAGCCCAGGTGGGGCGGGTAGTAAATCGCGGTAGCGCCGGTCGTTATGGCGTTCACGCCGTTGCGAGCGGCCCAGAGCTTAAATTGGAGCACGAGACCGGGAGAGGCCACCGCGGTGGTGTGCCAGCCGCGGTCCTCGAAAGATGGGGTGTGTTTCTTCGGCTCTTCCGGTAAGTCCAACCGGGTCCGCCGCGGAATACACTCCCCGGCCTCCAACTCATGTCCCACGGAAGGCATGTACCATCGACATCCCTGGTCTCGCAGAAACTCGTACGCGGCGAATAGCGTCCCCTGGTCACCCTGGCCAATGATGGCGATATCCCCGTCTCCATAACCGATATAGATCGTATCGAGCGGCCACTTGTCGGGGTTATGGTTCGCCAGATTGTCTTTTGTGCGCCCGACAAGGATCGCCCTGCCGTCCCCGCCGGCCTCTCCCTCGACCACCAGGGGCAACTGTTGACCCGTCATGGTGTTTACATATCGTATGAGTTCGGCGGCGGCATTTTGCTCCGCCGGACTTGGTTCGGAAGGAACCACTACGCGGTGAAGTTGTATGTCTTCGGTTTCGGCCAAGCCACCAACGGTCCCTTTGCTTAACCGTCGTGTTGGCGAGCCCAGGGCCGGCAAATTGAGAGTTGCCGGTTCGGGAATTGTGGCCCCGGCGAGATAGGTTCGAAATCTCAAGTCGGAGTTGAATCCTCCATGAGTGCTCCAGCTTGCCCCGCCGTCCGCGCTCGTCGACAGGCCCAACGCGGTTCCGCCATAACTGGCGTTGGTGGTGCCTAAGGCCAAGACGGTGGTGCCGGTGGTACCCGCCGCTCCTTTTAAAATAAACGTATAATTGAGGGTCGGTTTCAGCGCTACCGGCAGGGCGAAAACAAACTTGAACCAGCCGTCGGCCGGGGCTCCTGCAAGGGTAAAATCCTCCGTATGGATAAGCCCAAACCCCGTTGGGTTGACCCCCACCCCGTTACGAATCTCAAGCGTGATCTCCAGGGGATAGGTGTTGCCGGCACCCGCATAATCCCCCACCCAAATCGCTGCCAGGTAAGGCAGGTTCGCACCTTGAGCAAAGGCCTGCGCGACGTACGCTTTAGTATTGACTGAGATGCCCCCGTTCACAACTTCCTGAGACTGATCCAGTTCTCCAGCTACGCACAAGGACTGCGCGATCATCACGGCAACGAACATCGCCCGACTGAACGCGTCTCGTGCACTCATGGTAGATCTCCTCCGTTTGGCAGGTGTTTTCATGTTCGAATCCGCCGGGTGCCGGACTGGAAACAGCGCACCGGCAGAATTGGCAAATCACGGTATAAGCAGCGTGCCGGGAATTCAAGATTCTTTACCACTGGACGCAAAGAATCTACGCTACCCGTCCTTCCCCGACTCGTTCGGCCCGGCGCGCCGAGGTAGGACTCTTTCCGTAGGCGGCGCGAAACTGCTTATTGAAGTGTTGGGGATCGGACATTCCCACCCGGACCCCGACCTGGCCGACGGGCAGATCGGTGGTCGTGAGCAACAACATGGCGTACTCCATGCGACACTGCAGAAGGTACCTCGGCATACTCACCCCGAAACGCTCCTTGAAACGTCGGGCGAGGTAGTTCTGGCTCAGGCCTACGACCCGGGCCAGGTGGGGAACGTGGAGGGGTTCATCCAGCCGACTCCGCAACTGGGTGGCGGCTTGATCGATGGAATCATGCACCGGGCGAGCGCGCTGAGCCGAAGGCGCCTGCTGCGCCATGCCCAGGGCCAACAGCAGCCGCTGCAAGCCGATGGAGGCGGCAGCGCGCGCAAGTGGATTCACTTCCGCCGAGGTGTGCAGACCAATCACCCGGAGCATCGCCTCGCCAAAGGGGACGCCGTCCACCGTCGCCCGTTCAGCCGAAACGTGAGGAGGTAGTAGAAAGCAGCCCGACTCCTTCTCCCGGGGCGCGACCGGCCCGGGACTCCGCGGCTCTCCTTCCGGGAGACCAAAGTGAATACAGAGGTGGCACCCCGGACGGTCCAGGGAATAGCGGGCCACCTGCCAGGCGGCGAACAGCGTGACATCGCCCGGTGCGATGGCGTATTCTTTTTTGTCGATTCGGAGTCGGGCGGCATACTCATAACAGTGCAGCGACACCGGATTCCCCCGGTAGCTCTGCTCGAAGCCGCGGTCATCGAAGGAAAAGCGGCCACTGAAATGGATCGCCGGCTCGGAGGAGACGGACCATAACAGATCCGCAACAGATGCGGTGCTGACAGACATAGTGTTGAATAATTACCACAATTTGCCGATTCTGTCCAATAGAATATCATCTCTGATTCATGCTAGAATTCGTGGAAGACAGGTGCAGCGGGTCCGCAATCCAACGTCGGGCAAGGAGATATGCAAATGAAGAATCTATTGTGCGTAGTTACCATCATGGCGGTTGGCGTCTTGTCAACGGCGCGGGCGCAGGTGCTGGATCAATCTCAGGAAGTTGTCAATGCGGGCATCTCGGTCAATACTCTCGAGCGTACCGCGCAGGGCTTTGTTCAAGGTACGAACCTGTCGTATCTGGCATCGATTTGGGTGTGGGATTTGGGGGGCACAACATTTCCCCTCGATCTCACGCTTGACCTTCACCTCGGAGCTGCTGTCGACCCCACGGGGCTGCCCATTGTACATACGGAGGATTTTACCATTACAGAAGCCCCGGCCGACAATTGGCACAAGTTTTCTTTCAGCTCGCCTGTCGTGCTGACACCCGAGTCCACCTACACCTTCCTTTTGAAAGGAGCGGCCGGGAACACCGGCACAACCGTGCTGGGTTTAAACGTCAACCCCAGTTATGGCGGTACCGAATTGATTCTCTCGACGAAAAACGGCGCGGGTCCCTGGAGTGCTCCGGGAGGATTTCAATATGACCTGGCATTCCGAACCTACAGCAGCGCCGGCCCGTCGATCGCCTTCAGTCAAGTGGCCTTGCAGAACACCTTTTCCATGACGTTCACCGCGGAGGCAGACAGGAACTACGCCCTGCAGGGGACTCCCGACCCGGCGAACTCGAACAGTTGGGAGAACGTGGAGACCATCGTGGGGAACGGCAGCACAATGTACCTGTTCGATTCCACCGAAGATGGCGCAAAGTCATATCGCATCTCGGGGAACTGAACCTGGCGGCAACCCGTCTGCGTACGCGTAGTTGCGGCGGGCCCACCAACAGACACTGTATTTCACGAAATGCCCATAAGGAGAGATTGAAATGAAGATGTTGTTACGTGTGGGTGCGGTCATGGTGGTTGGCGTCTTGTCGACGGCGCAGGCGCAGGTGCTGGATCAGTCTCAGGAAGTTATGAACGGGGGCATCTCGGTCAATAATCTCGAGCATACCGCGCAGGGGTTTGTTCAAGGTCCGAACCTGTCCTATCTGGCAGAGATTTGGGTCTATGATGTTGTGCACGCAGGCGACACCTATCCCGTCGATCTCACGCTTGAGATTCGCAATGGGGCAGCGAACCCCCCTCCGCTGATGATTGCCCATACCGAGGATTTTACCCTTACAGGAGCCCCGGCCGACACCTGGCACAAGTTTGTTTTCGGTGTGCCGGTTGGGCTGACATCGGAGAACCCTTATACGTTTCTCCTGAAGGGGGCGGCTGGGAACACCGGCACCACCGTTTTGGGTTTAAACAAAGACCCCAGTTATGGCGGCACCGAATTGATGCTCTCGACGAAAAACGGCGCGGGTCCCTGGAGTGCTCCGGGAGGATTTCAATATGACCTGACATTCCGAACCTACAGTAGGGTTGACTTTCTTCCGCTCGTTATCGATCAGGCGACCCTGCAGGACAGCACTTCGCTGTGCTTCACCGGCGAGGTGGGCAAGGTCTACAATCTGCAGTCGACCACCGACATGGTGAACACCCAGGGCTGGGAGGACGTGGGGGCCGCCGTCCCCGGGAATGGCGGCGTGACCTACCTGTTCGATCCCACGGAACCCACCGGATCCTTGACGTCAAGAGTGTATCGTATCATAGGAAACTGATCCCGGGCGGCAACGCCCCGGTTCACGCCTCGTTGGCAATGGGCCCGCCAACAAGACGATTAACGAATGGGCCCATACGAGGCAGGAAAAATGAAGAAGGAAATATGGTTAAGCATGGTTACGATCATCGGGGTCGGCGTCTTGTCGACGGCTTCGCAGGCGACGATAATCCTGGACCCGTCCGCCCAGCAGCTCACCGAGAATAACTACCGAAGTTTCAATCTTACGGCGTGGGCGGGCCAATACATCACGACGTCGAATCCATATATTGCATCGGTAGATCTGAGGATTTTCAATGGAGTGATAGATGACACCACCGTTCTCAACATCTATGGCTCGGATACGACCAACGGCGACCCGGATGATGTAACCCTAACACTACTTGCCTCGAAGACCGTCGTTTTCACGTCGAATGATAACACGATTTCGAGTCGGTATGACTTTGAAGGTATAGGCGGCGTAGACGTCTCCGCGTACCAGGGTGGGGGGCATCGAATCTTCCTGGAGTTTTCGGTCTCGAATGTCGTGGGAGGCGCGGGCGAGCTTGGAAGTTTTGTTCCTGGTCCCTATTCCGGCTTCTTGTACACTTCGACTGATGGCGGGGCTAGTTGGGGGACCGACGTCCATAATCTGGGATTCAGTGTTCGGACATCCGACACCTTCATACCCGAGCCGGCAACACTCGGGCTGCTGGCCCTGGGGAGCCTTGTTTTGATTCGTTCAAGAAGACGGTAACCGATTGTGTCCTGGGCCGGAATCTCTTTCCGGCCCAGGACTTTTTTATGAAGGCGGAATGAGCATGAACAAGTGTGCGGCGGCGATTCTGGGGATGGGCCTCCTTTCGACCGCGCACGCGCAGGTGCTGGATCAGTCTCAGGAGGTTCAGTTCGGGGGGATCTCCGTCAACAATAGCGAGCACGTTGCCCAGAGCTTTATGCAGGGTACGAACCTGCCTTTTCTGGCAGCGATTTGGGTGGGGGACTTTGAGCACCCATCTGACAGCTATCCCCTTGATATCACGCTTGAGATTCGTAACGGGGTGGGTACCGACCCAACGGGGTTTGGGCTTATCCATACGGAGGATTTTACCGTTGCAGGAGCCCCGGCCGACGGCTGGTACAAGTTTGTTTTAGCCCTGCCGGTTGCGCTGACACCGACCATCAATTATACGTTTATTTTGAAAGGAGCGGCTGGTAACACGGGCACCACCGTTCTGGGTTTAAACCCCAACCCCAGCTATGGCGGCGTGATCCTGGGCTTGTCGACGAGCAATAACGGCGGGGTAAATTGGAATGCTTCACCAGGATTTAACCACGACCTGACATTCCGAACCTACAGTTGGGCTGACTTTCCGGTCATGTTCGATCGGGCGACCCTGAAGGACAGCACTTCGATGTGCTTCATCAGCGAGGTGGGCAAGGTCTACAACCTGCAGGCGACCACCGACAAGGTGAACTTCCAAGGCTGGGAGGACGTGGGGGCCGCCGTCCCGGGGAATGGCGGCGTGACCTACCTGTTCGATCCCACGGAGCCCACCGGGTCCTCGACGTCGAAAGCGTATCGCATTTCCGGGAGCCAGGTTGAATTGGGAAATGAAATTCCGCTGGGCTTCAGAGTTTTGGGAACGATGGTTCCGCCTTACGCTGAGAATCCCAGTCTGCATGGCTTTACGCAGGAGTTTCCATCCACGAACATTACCGCACCGGCTTTCACAACAACTGAACAGGCCCGCGGATATGTCACCTATGTGAAACACTACATGGACACGATCTATCCTCGAACCAACCCTCAACGGCCGGAGATAACAGATCAGCTAACGATGTTTTCAGTTGCCGGGGAGTATGAACCGGCAACCTTCGCGATCTACGCCCTGCCGGGCAATGAGTTGGACGATATTTCGGTGTATGTCGGTGATTTGACCGGCCCGGCCGGGCGAATCATAAAATCAACAAATATTGAGATTCGCAGCGTCCGCTGCTGGCCGAGGGTTCGTGGTGAATCAATATACGCGGTAGTCCCCTGGTTCCTGGAAAAACGGGCAACCCTTGATATCCCTTCCGACACCTCTCAGAGATACTGGCTAACGGTCTATGCGCCGGCGGATACTGCCGCGGGAACCTATGCCGGCCTGGTCACAGTCCATAGACCCGGTCATGATCCTTACACCCTCGATCTTGCTCTTGAGGTGCCGGATATCCAGCTTGAAACACCTCCCATGCAACAGGGAATGTATTACAACATTATGAATCACCAGCAACCCTCCGGAGTGTTCTCGTACTATCCGGATGAGTATTATTACAAAGAAGTCATGAACATGAAAGAGCATGGCATGACGACCGTTTGGCTCTTCAATCCCGAGTTCACCGGCTACGTGGACGGGATGGGTGATGTGGTGTATGATCTTGATCCGATAGCGCCCTTCGTCGATGCCTGTATGCTGGCGGGATTTGACCCTTTGATATGGAACATGACAATCGGCTCGGTTCTGCCCGGCTATACCGGTCCCAGCTCGATTAAAGGAGAGAATTTCAAGGGGTTTGTGGACAGTTACCTTGCGCGAGGCTGGACGCAGCCGATCCTATCGCACGGGGACGAAACCGACGCGAGGCCGGCCTTTTATCAAACGTGTCTGGATGATCTGGCCGCGTCGAAACAATATGTCCCGGCGGTGACAACTTACACGACAATCGTTTACCCGAATCATTCGGAATGGTTTGAGCCGGACCTGGATACCCGAGTCTTCTCCAGCCACATGGACAACACGGCCATAGGACCCACCCGGGCGGCAGGCAAGCAGTTGTGGATGTACAGCGGAGCGGACAGGGGGACGATGATAAACCGGATTAACCGCGGCTGGTTTGCCGCGGCGACGACGTTAGATGGCATGATGGCGTGGGTCTACTATGGTTTTCCCGCGGACCCTGCCTTGCCTTTCGATGATCTGGTTTCGGGCATACGGGGCTGTGTGGTTCCGGGTGTGGACGGACCGCTGCCGACTCCGGATTGGGAAGGTTTTCGGGAGGGGGTCGAGGACAGGAAATATATATTCACCCTGGAAGAGCTTATCCAGGAGGCTGACGACTCGGGTGATGCAGGTCTCATGGCCTTGGCGGCAAGCGCCCGGATCGATCTGGACGCTCTCTATGCCCAGATCTATACCTCCCCCATAGCAGGCCAGTTCCCGGTCAGTTATGCCGCAGGTCTGTTGAGTCTGGATTTTTGCGACGATGCCCGGCGTGACATTGCCGGCCACATCGAGGCGATCCAAAATGCCCTAATGCCCTGACAATTCTCACCCGAAACAATGTCAATTAGAAGATGTACTGAAGAAGCATCGCAAACCTGCAGGTTTGCAGAGGCGGATCATCGTGCGTTTACACTCATTGAGCTTCTGGTGGTGATCGCGATTATTGCCATTCTGGCCGCACTGTTGGTTCCCGCAATTCAGAACGCTCGCGAGGCAGCCAAGAACACATGGTGCAAATCGAATCTCAGCAATATTGGCAAGGCCCTGTACGGGTATGCCGGGGACCACGAGGACTACATCCCGCCGGCCGATGTGGGGCATAACAGCCTCTTTTGGACAAGCTATGACGTCCTGCTGGAAGAGTACCTGAATTCCTTCAGGTTCTATCCGGGGCCGAACGATATTTGGGTGAAGGACTCCGGTCTCTGGCGGTGCCCTTCGGACTTCATTGAGAGAGCCGTCTATCCGATGTTTGCTCGTGTACCTCCGGAATTGCCCTACCCGCAGAGGTCGTATCGGATCAACTGGGCGGTGTCGACCGATTCTCGCTACGGCAGCAAGTCGGCGCGGCTTAGCCACATTCCCGGCCGGGTGGTGGTCCTTCATGAGAGGTGGGAGGAGCTGAATTTCGTGCGGGCGCAACTTGCCGCTGCATGGTGGACTTCTGCAGATTGTCTGAACAACGATTTCCAGCTCCGTGGCCACCTGGAAGGGCGAAGCGGAAACTTCCTTTTTACGGATTCTTCCGTCGAGGGGAGGCGCTATTTGGAAATTGCAGCCTCGCCACAGGAGACGGGGTCGGGGCGGCCGGAGTATTGGAAGTAACTGCGGACGATGCCTGTCCCCCCGAAAAACTCCATCCGATCAGAGATTCCGCCTCCGGCGGCGGGGATTCCATTGGGTTTGGACAAGGGCAATGGCCACATGAGACGAACGCGGACATGGTCAAGCCGATTCCTGGTAGCGGCGGCGTGAGAACCGGGTAAAACCGACGGTTTGAAAACCGTGATTTTTTCGGACGGACAGACTATCCCCTTCGCCAATGGCGATGATTTTTCGCCAGGCTTTCAGCAGATTTAGCGGCGGTCTATCCGCCCTGTGCTTCGCCCATATTTCTCTCCGCTGAACTGGAGTCTACGGCATCACACCGATTGGCATGTCCGCTGGCTACGTGGCCTGCTGAAACTCAGGGCTCAGGATGCGGCTCAATCCGAGCGAATAGAGGAAGTGAGTGGCCGTGGGGGCACGGACCTGCGACCACCGTTTGAGCCGGGTTTCCTTGGGGAGCACAGACCTGATTTGGTGGTGTCCTTCACAGATGGAGAGGGACCTGCACCTCGGCGCCCGCCTGCTGTTCCCGTCCCGGCAGGTCATGCCCGCCGGGAGGATTAAGGTCGCCGGCAAAGGACGCAAATGAGAGCACCGCAAGCAGCATCACGGTTAATGGAATTGTCGTCCTACGCATCGGGCTTTTTCTTTATTTCTTAATGGATCGATCATTCGAGGACGGATAGGAAATTGCATTTCGGGCGATACGGGCAAACGCCCGATGAGGCCGGTCTAGCTCTCAAAACAACCTAAAACCATATAAGTTGATATGAATGCCGTAATTATGTCAAAATTGCTCCCCGACTGGACGGAGCGGACCTGACATTTGAAAACCGAATCATGAAAAAACATTCTTCCGCTCAACTCCGAATCGCCTGGCTTTGCCTGCTCAGCGCCATCTGCTGCTCTGACGCCAGCGGCCAGTTGGCCCACTTCGCGGATCCTCACCCGGTGAAGCGGGAACTTACGGTCCACTGGATTGACACGCCGCCGACGATTGACGGTGACTTGTCGGACGAGGTCTGGCAACGCTTGCCCCGCGTGACCGGAATGGTGGATATTTCCTATCGCCATGCCTATGTCGTGGACCAGACCTTGTTCACCGTGGCCTATGATCGCGACTACATCTACATCGGCGCCGATTGCCGTGACCGCACCCCCGGCAAAATCAAGGCGACGGTGACCGAGCGGGATTATCCCCCCTGGGGGCCCGGCGACGACACCCTCGAGCTTTTCTTCGACACCGACGGGACCGGCGAACGCTTCGTGCAGATTGTGACCAACCCGCTGGGCACGGAGTGGGACTTTCGGAAGGACCAAAGCGCGGGGGCGGGAAAGAAGACGCGGTGGAATGGAACCTGGAGTGTCGGCGCCACACGGACGCCCACGGGATGGTCCGCCGAATTCGCGATTCCATTTTCCGATCTGGAGATGGAAACGCCTCTTGCCGGGCGCCGCCTCAAGGCCAACCTCGCCCGGTACCGTCGCAGTGCCAAGGCCGATCCCTTTTCATCCTGGTCGGTGGTGCAGATGAGTTTCCATAACACGAAGTACTACGGCGATTGGATCTTCGCAGATCCCGGGGCAAAGGCAAGCCGCGACGACGAAACCGCGGTTAACCAGGCATTCGTCGCGAGCGAGCGACGCAAACTCCAGTGGCTTCTCGCGCGCGCCGAACACGAAATCGACCTGATAGCCCGCCTCGCGCCCCAAACTCGAACTGCCGCGCTGAGCGACCTGGCGGAGCGCATCACGGCTCAACGCACCAGGCTCCAGCGCCAGGTTCAGAATGCGGACACCCTCGGAACATTGGTCGATGCGCGGACCGCCGGTGTTCAGTTCGAATCCCGTCTGAGAGACCTGGCCTGGAACTTGAGTCTGAGCGGCTTGGCGGGCCCGTTGGACCCGCTGTCCGTGGATCCCGGCGAAGCGGCGAAGCGCATGGGGAACTACTGGGTATTGGGCGGCTCACGAGGCGCGTACGGCATCGTCGCCGACAGCGGGGCGCTGGCGGGCGTATGGGACCGGGAAATGGGCGTTCGGGTACTTGCCGCCAGCTATGATCTCTATTCCCTGGAAACAATGGACGACGAAGTGCGCTCGGACGAGCGATTCGATCGGGCCGAGCTGATTGCCAGCAGTGAAGACAGTCTCACGTTCCGTTGCACGAATCCGGACCTCGAGGGCGTCGCCATCACCAAGCGCTACGAATTGCGCGACAATGGCGCCGTGCTTGTCAGGCGCGTCGCCGTATCCAGGGATGGTTCCGAGAAGACGCTCATGGGAATTTCATCGAACACGATCTTTGATCCCATTTTCCGGGAACCGTCCCTCTACAGCCGCCTGATGTCGGCCGGCGCCGCGGGAGGCTCCGATTGGCGTCCCACGCTTCCGGCAACCGAGATCGTCGGCAACAGCATCCAGCGCGGCGGCGGGAATAAAGCCTGCGGATGGGCCCAGATGATCATGGTCAACCCCGCGACCGGCAGCGGCGCGGCCCAATACCTGTACAAACTGAATGACCAGTACGTCTGGGTGCCCTACAGCATGACCAGTTCCTACTGGAACGAGCAGGGGTGGGAGATGTCCGTGCTGGGCACATTTCTGGATGCGGCACCGTTCAGCGCGGAAACCCGCTACCATCTGTTCGACGGAGACCAGATGGACTACTTCCAGGCCTATCTGCGTTTGCCGGAAGTCAGGGCTGCGCGCGCAGAGCTGCCGGCGTCCCCCGCCCTGGCCGGCCTGAAAGGCGTCAGCATCGGCGTGCCCGTCCTCTCCGCCTTCGGCGATCAATACCCGGACGGCGTCCATGAGCGGACCAGCGCGCCGCACCGGCGCCTGCGAAGCGACGAGATCAATCTGAACATGGGCCTGCCGCGCCACTCCATCTTCACCCGGTGGCCCGCGCGAGATGACGAGAAACTCATCTGGATCGACCCGAATACCAAAGTCCGAAAGGAGGAAAAAGTGGGCCCGGTCAGGGAGACGGTGGAGCGCCTTAACCAGGAATTTCCCGGGTACCTGCAGCAGGTCTACTGGGTCCACACCGACCTGCACCCCGATTCGCGGGCTTTTACAGACCATCCCGAATTCGCGATTCACACCAAAGAGGGCTCCTTGGTGCCGGCCACCCATCCCTACGGCGCCGTCGAAGCCGACATGTCGAAAGCCTTTACCGAGTACGTAGTGGCCCGCTACGCGAAGATGTATGACCACCTCGGCCTGGGGTTGCTCTACTTCGACTTTTTCGGGGGCTCCTCCATGCCGGACTGGGGGCAGGGCAGGGTGTTACAGACCACCGATTACATGTATTTCGACAAATCGATTCGAGCGATGCTGGAAGAGCGCGGCGGCTTCGTTTTTTTCAACGGAAACCCCGGCCAGTTATACACCGACATTCAGTACTCGGAAAGCATGGCCGCCACTGCGGCCATGGACCGGCAACTGGGCGAGAACTGGTGGCGCCCGCAGAACGAACGGCTGATGCACTATAAGATCATGGAGCGGGAGAACATGGTCACGATCCCCATCATGTGGAAAAACTACCGCGCAGGGCCGGAGAAGGGCATCCAGGAGAATAACCGCCACTACACCAACATGCTTCTTGCGCTCGGGCTCCGACCCATCTCGTGCCACTACGAATACGGGCTGGAGCTGAAACGCGAGGACGGCACGATCGCCTGGGACCGGCACTACAACTACGCCGAGCCCTACAACCAGGCCGGCCTGGAGATGCACAACAGCCGCATCGCGCAGGTGGGACTGCAGCCCCGGTACTGGTCCGATCCGGACACGCCCATCGAGGCCTACGTGCTCCGGAAAGGCCCCGCCTATATTGTCACCGCGATCAGCCACCGGGAGGAGCGGGGCGACGTGGTGGTGTCCATGGACGTGGAAAAGCTCGGTTTCGTGCCCGGCCGGCGACTGTTCCGCTGGCACTACACCCGCCGCGACGACACGAAGGTGCCCCGCCTCATTGGGCCCGAGACGCCCCGCTGGGACCGGCTCTTCATCGATATCGAATGCCGGAGCGGGATGCTGGAAGACAGCAAGCGCCTCAGCGTGACCTTTCCGGACGCGGAGGCGGACTACACCAGTGTCGCCACCCTCACGCAAGTGCCGGGAGTCTTCGTGGAAAAGGAAGGCCTCGAGACCCAGTTCCGGATGCCGAATGTTTTGCGATGCTCGCTCGAAGGTGACCTGGATGAACAGGCGAGACAAGTCACATTGACGGCAAAGGCCGTAACCCCCGCCAAGGTCGCTGCATGGTGTCCCGAAAAATGGTCCCGACCCCGAATCGACGTGAACGGCGCGGCTCGGGACCGCCCACACTTTAAAAAATATGGCGGCGAGCGGTTCGTAATCGTTCCGGTGGAGAAGGGTGAAAGCCTGATCGTCGTTCAAGGCGAATAATCAAACTACGAAGGGTGGAGGCTCCAGGCGTTATTTTTTTTCCTCTGCGCTTATTCCAACAAGTGAAAGAACCTGCATGATGAGAAAAAACATTCTTTGTGCGCTGACGACGATGCTGGTAAGCACCACTGTAGCGGCATTCGCGGAAACGCTCAACCGCGAATCCAACTTCTCATTTACTCTCTCCACGAGTGTCGCCACCCCGCATGTCAAGTGGGCCAAGCCCCTCCCGGGTGGCCCCGTCAGGGCGCTGTTTGTTATTCACGTCAGCGGCCAACCCGCGGGGCATCGTCGAACTGATGCAGCGGTTTGATCTGGAGGCCGAAGTCCCCGACTACTACGCCTATCAAGTTCGCAGAAAGCGGTGGTAGATAGTTTCCCGAACGTCGCGTTGAACTTACGGGCGTAGGGGCGCACCAAAACCTTGCGAATCCGTTCCAGCCTTTCGGAATGTAGGGGATGTAGGGCTCAGGTACAGTGAACCTCCTTACGCGCGGGCAGATATGTGACCGCGGCACATCTCTATGAGTGTCTTACTGAGGCTTCGTCGCATATTCCTGTCCTTAAGATTCAGTGTGTTCGTAAGTTCCTGCCTCCGCGTCAAAGTCTCGTCGATCTGCGGAGTTTCCTCACCGGGTTGCGGCAAGGCGCCTTGCCATTGCAGTCTTCGTCCCGGATTTCGTGCACGACGTGATCTTCCTCAGGTCGTCCGAGAGTGCGTCCTCCGCGACCTCCGTGTCGTAGGCAGCCTGGGCGCGAAGCCGGTAGCCAGTCGACAAGCCAAAGAACCTGCAGAGCCGAAGGTCAGTATCTGCGCTATCTTTCGGTCGTGCGGCGCACGGCTAACCTTCCTGACCGCAGGCCAATCTCTTGAACTGCTCGTCAGTCAGTTCAATCTCACCGGCTCTGGTCGAGTCGTCCATCTGCTGCCGCGAGTTGGGGCCGGCGATCGGAAAGGCAGGGAAGGAGTGATGTGTCATCCAGGCGAGCGCCACCTGATTGGCACTGCAGCCGGTCTTCCGGGCAAGCTGGACGGCCGCTTTCCGCCTGCTGTAGTTTAGATCATTTCCGTACCTGGCTGACAGACCGGGGTTGGGAAAGTCCGGCGATTCGAAATCAAGCCCGTCATACTTCTCGGCGAAGAAGCCGCACGCCTGCGCGCTGTATCCCGCGGCGGGGGTGCCCGTCTCCACATGGTATTGGAGCATCTCGGGATCCATATACAGCATGTCAACGTGACCGGGTCGATAGACTGGATGAGTTGCCCTGGCAAGGGACCAACCGACCTGGCTGGCAACAAACCCCGGGAGCCCGAGTGCGGCGGCGGCCCGGGATGCCTCTTGCTGGCGTCGGATGCTCCAGTTGGAACAGCCGATCGCCTTGAGTCGACCGGCCGCAACATGGTCGGCAAGCATACCCAGTATCTCACCGGCGGGAATGGACGGCTCATCCTTGTGGACCCAATACATATCAATGGAATCGGTGTTCAACCTCGCAAGACTCTCAGCAATATGAGCGTTGATATCATCGGGATTCATCCGGGAAACGCCGGTGTCAAGGTCGGGATGCGCGCCTTTTGTTGAGACCGCGATCTTCTTGTGCATTCCCGTTTTCCCGAGCCATTCACCGATCACCTTTTCACTGTTGCCGTAGCCGCCGGCGTAACCGGAGGCGTCCCACGCGCCGTAGACGTGAGCGGTGTCAATAAACGTACCACCGAGCTCTGCAAACCTGTCGAGGAGCGTGAACGAATCTGATGGTGAAATCTCCGAACCGTAACCTGCCGTGCCCAGGCAGATGACGCTGAGTTCTTTGTCAATGTTCGGCAATTGGGCATACTTCATGATTCCTGGGTTCCTCCGCTCGGCGTCCAACCGGCGATCCCGTCAGGGCATCCCCCTTCGCACCCGGACGGATCGAGGGGAAGTTTCAAGACATTGCTCTTATGAATGGGCACTTCCTGTGGCGCATGGCCTCAATCCCCGCACGGGCAAGCAAAGTGCCGATTCCTTGGCGCTGGTGTTCGGGATGCACGGCCATGGGCGCAAGTCCCATGCCTTGTACAGAACCGTTCTCGCCAGAAATGACGGCTGGACTGAAGAGGATGTGCCCGACAATCTGGCCATAGTCTACCGCGACCAGCGAGACTGAATCTGTACATGTATCTCGAACAGAGTCAACGATTGTGCTCTCGGCCGGTTGGCCGAAGACGGTCTCGTTGAGTGCGTGCACTGCTGCAACGTCCTCAGGTTGTTCTTGTCGTATGGTTATCATCTCTTACTCTCCGGCCGAACATTATTACTCGCGCAAATGGTTTCGTCAGTGAGGCCTCATGTCGGTCGACCTTGAACAGCCATCGATCACTAGCGAACTGCCGCCATCACTCCCGCGATCGGATTTCGAACTTTACGCTTCGCGTCCGTCAATTCCCGGGCCAGGCCAGGGCAAATTCCCACTCCGGGTCCATCCCCGCACCTTTCGAAAGTGTACAGTCCGGAAAGGCACCTGTCCAGAGGGGCCTGCAAAGATACGGGGAGAAGGGATCCGGGGCCGGATTCGCTCGATAAGGAGGATTGGATCAAGAAAACCCGGGTTTTATCAGCCCGGTTTGCTCCTGGTCCTCCGGTTGGCCAGGAACCGGTGGCCGGCCACGCACCTTCCCTTGCGCTCGCTGTAGTCCCACTTCTCGGCGATGAGCCGACGGTGCCAATGCAGAATCGTGTCGGGGGTTACAATGGTAGTCAGCTCCATCATCGTTTTGCGGCCCAGAGCCTTGCCCTTGACGGCCAATACCCTGCGTTGGTCATCGGTCAGGAGAATTCGTCTTCGTTCCATCTTGCCCATCAGCGCCTGGATCTGGGCGTTCTGGAACTCGATGATTTCCTGCTGCCGACGGTTCACCCAGCCGGACAGGATGAGGAAGAAGAGTTGCCAGGGGCGTAGGACGAAACTCATGATCCCATTGATGCCGGGTACGGGCCGGATCTCCGAATCATTTCCCAGACAACTGGAGAATTACTGAGGTGAGGAGGTCGGCCGAGACCAAGGCATGGAAACGTCGCGTGGTGCCTGAATCGCGGCGTTTTTGGCTTCGGCGGAGTTTTTGACCATACGGGCTGCGCTAAAGGAGCGTGGCATTGTGCGTACTAAGAACATCCAATGGCATTTACACCAAGATGTGAGGTATGAGGCATACCGAAGAGACAAATTTTCTCTGGTCATTCTGTTTCTTATCAAATAATCCATTCTATTAACCAAATAATCTATTTAATATCCTAATTTGAATAGTATCACATAAATATAAATTATCGAATACTTGAATTTAAGGAAATACATATGGCTTCGGAAGAACAATTGATAGATGAAATTAACACACTAGACAGAGACGGATTTATACTAGTCCGAGGTGCACTGGATATGGAAACCGTACAGGCATGGCGAGAATGTCTTTATCGCAAGGTCCAGAAAGAAGAATGGGATGGCAAAAACGCTGTTGGCAATGTGTGGTTTGACTATCTCCTGAAACAGGAACCGAACTTGGCGCGGAGTATGATAGGTCATGAGAGCGTCGCCCCCTACCTCAAAGCCATGCTAGGCCGGCAATGTCAATTACGCAGCTTTCGAGCCCACGTCAATCCCGATGCCTATACTCAGGAATGGCACAGTGACTTTATGGCTTACTGGGAGTCAGATAACGAAGCCCGCCATGCGCTACGACCACTGTGTATCAATACAACCTTTTACCTAACAGACAACACACCCGACCGCGGCCGATTGACTTTTTTACCTGGCTACAGCCATAAAAAAGTGCCAGATGAGGTTAATAGAAACCAGGGTTACGATAGCAATGGGCCCTTTTACCGATGGTGTGAGGAGCAAGAGAAAATCAATCTACATCCGATGTCCGGAGATGCTGTCGTTTTCTTTAGTCACATTCCTCATCAAGGTGCAAAACTCAAGCAGGATCCCCCCGATTCCGCCCGCTGCAATATAGTGCTACACTATCAACAGACTCCAATGTATCCAGGATTACCTTTTGTTAGCAGTCCTAATGCTACCATAGACGCCCTGGGATATGACGGAACATTCCCATTTTCTAGCCAATGAAAAACATAATATGGTTCTTCGCGGAATTTAATGGGTAAGATTTGGTTGGGCCTCGGAAAACGGGTCGATGAACAATGTTAGTCTGAGGACCTTAGCCAAAGGAGTCAGACGAATGAAAGGCAAACGCCGGACGACGGAAGAAAAGATCCGCATATTGAGACAAGCGGACGGAGAACGAACGATCCTGGAGATCTGTGCGGAGAACAACATCTCGGAACAGACCTTTCACCATTGGAAGAAGGAGTTCGGCCTGCTGGATGTGAAGCAGGCGAAACGTTTGAAGGAACTGGAAGCGGAAAACACGCGTCTGAAGAGGATCGTAGCAGATCAAGTGCTGGGGATGGAGATCCTCCAGGAAGCCCTTGAAAAAAAGTTATGAGTCCGGGGCATAAGAGACAGGTGGCTGAGGGTCTTGTAGCCCGGGGCCGATGCTCCGGACGAGAAGTCTGCCGATACCTCAAGCTACATCGCTCGACGTGCTTGTAGTGCCAGCCGTTGGGCTTCAGGAACGCGCAACCTATGTCCGGAACTTCCTGCCATGAGTAACCCGCGGGCGGTAATCGGACACGTCGATGACTTCCACGTCGGCGGCTTGAGGAATGGGAGCGTTTCGGCGAGGCACACAGTAACCATGTAGTGAAGAACCCGTGTGCCGAGTAATATCGTGCGATGGATCAAATCACGTTCATTGTGTCCTGAGCAAATGCCCGGAGCAATTTCTTTTCGGTCGCGGCCCACCGTTTTGCTCCAGTCAAACAGGCAATCGGTCCGATCAACGTTGCATGTGGTTCATGTCATCGGCCAGAGGGCGTCCCGAAACGGGCTTTGAGCATTGACCGTTGGCCTTCCGTCTGTATAGTGAGCACTCGCGTGCGTTGTTAATTTGCACCGTTACCCAAAGAGTTTGCCCATGAAAAACAGATTGATTCTCTCGTCCCTTACTCTCTTCGTGGCGGCATATCAGTGCGCGGGTCAAGGTCCACTGACTCCTCCGGGCCCGCCCAAACCCACCATGAAGACGCTGGAGGAGATCTACCAGAGACTGGAAGCGAACCAGGATGCCATTGAGGCGAACCAGGAGGCCATTGAGGCGCGCCTGGAGGGCATCGAGCAGCAAACGGCAAGCCAAGTTCCCGAAGGGATGGTGTTGATCCCGGCGGGTGACTTCGTGATGGGCGATACCTTCGGCGAGGGGTCTTCGGACGAACTCCCGTTGCACACAGTGACGGTCAGCGCGTTTTACATGGGGGAGACCGAAGTGACGAAAACGCAGTGGGAGGCGGTGCATGGCTGGGCGGTGACGAACGGGTATGGGTTCGAGAACGCGGGGTTGGGGAAAGCGGGGAACCACCCGGTGCATACGGTGAACTGGAATGACTGCGTGAAATGGGCCAATGCGCGCAGCGAGAAGGAAGGGCTGACGGCGTGCTATACGGTGGGCGGGGAAGTCTACC
>CAUZEO010000054.1:0-19492 GCA_963578625.1 Kiritimatiellia bacterium
GGATGAGCCCACGGATGGCAAAGCCGACCCACGGATGCCGAGGCTGCGTTTGATCTGATCATGAATCTCCAGTCCGAACGGCCATACTTGCGCATCAGTCTAATACGTTTCTGGAATCTCTCGCCGAACCCCAGCATCCGCGGGTCGGCCTTGCCATCCGTGGGAAACTCGCTCAGAGCCGCGGCGCGGGTGCTATCGAGTGGTGATTGCGAGTACGATGGGGAGTAGGGCTTCAGGACGCAAAGACCATTTCCCCGGTTCCCTTTGGGGAAAACATTTCGTTTCGACGGAAAGTCGCCCACGGAACACACGGACGTAATTCCGAATTGAAAAATACGATACAGCATGCGAGGTAGTGTTTGCATGGCGGGGCAATTCCTTCGCCGAGCGGAAGTCTTGGCGACTTCCGCTACATCGGGAATCCGTTACATCCGAAATTCATCTTCGTTCTCTTCTGTTCAAAATTCGTTCGGTTGCGGTCCGGATGTTTCGTGTCATTCGAGTTTATTTTTTGGAATACATCTCGGCAAACCTCCCCCGCACTTCGCGTTCTCCCCTCTCCTCCACCGCGGCGGCGATTTTTTCACATCCTTCCGATTGCTCCCCGTAGATATTCAGCGCGTCAAGCGCCTCATTTGCACCGGCCGGGGCTCCTCGCGTACGATCCGTAGCAGGGCCTCTTGCGTTGTGGCAATCCATGCAAGCGCGCGACCGACACGTGCAACCAGTTCCTCCCACGGCTCCTCACCCAGAACATCATTGAATCGAGCCGGTTTCCTTGTGGATTTGGCAACTGCGGCAAACCCGACGAGGAACACAATCGAAAAACAGGCAAGTCCGGCGAAAGTTCTACTGGTAAATGCCATCCGCTGATCGTACATAATATTGACTCAACATTGAAGAACTTGTGATTCATAAGGATTACTGATGACACCCTATAACTACTCGGACCCGATTCAACTTTCAGAAGACACGACGGAATACCGGCTACTCACCCGTGACTTTGTGTCGGAGACCGAATTCGAGGGTCGTAAAATCCTCCGAATCGAGGACGAAGGGCTCCGAATGCTCGCGAAAGAGGCTTTTCATGACGTATCGTTCTACCTTCGTGGTCGCCACCTCGAGAAGCTTCGGCGCGAGCTCGACGATTCGGAGGCGAGCGAAAACGATCGCTTTGTCATTTACACTCTTCTGCAGAATGCGTGTGTAGCCGCAGGCGGACAACTTCCGTCTTGCCAGGACACCGGCACCGCGATCGTGATGGGAAAAAAGGGGCAGCAGGTCTGGACGGACGGCCCGGACGCGGAAGCGCTCTCGCATGGAATCTACCAGACCTTCCAGGAAAGTAATCTCCGGTACTCCCAGATCGCGCCCCTGAGCATGTTTGAAGAAAAGAACACCGGGAACAACATGCCGGCGCAAATAGATATCGCAGCCACCGAGGGGGATGCCTACAAGTTTGTTTTCGTGGCCAAGGGAGGCGGCTCCGCGAATAAATCGTTTCTGTACCAGATGACGAAAAGCCTGCTCAACGAAGAGAGCCTCACAAAATTCGTGATCGAGAAGTTCCACGATATCGGAACCGCCGCGTGCCCGCCCTATCACATCGCTCTCGTCATCGGTGGACTGAGCGCAGAAACGAATTTGAAGAATGTGAAGTTGGCCACCTGTGGCGAGTTGGATCAACTCCCGACCACCGGTGACGAAACGGGACGGGCGTTCCGCGACCCGGAATGGGAAGAACGCGTAGGCAAGTTGGCCGAGTCATCTCACATTGGGGCGCAATTTGGCGGGAAGTACTTTGCCCACGATGTACGCGTTGTGCGCATGACGCGCCATGCGGCCTCCTGCCCGGTCGGGCTCGGCGTGAGTTGCAGCGCGGACCGGAACATCAAGGCAAAGATCACCCGGGACGGAATCTTCCTGGAACAGCTTGAGTTCCATCCTGAGAAATATATGCCGAAAGAAGCGCCAGAGATGGCGCCGCCGGTTCGCATCAACCTCAATCAACCGATGCCGGAGATCCTGAAGACACTCAGCCGCTTTCCGATCAAGACGCGATTGAGCCTGACCGGTCCGGTCATCGTAGCGCGGGATATAGCCCACGCGAAAATCGGGGAAATGCTCGAGTCCGGCGCATCGATGCCCGAGTATTTTAAGAACCACCCCATCTACTACGCCGGCCCCGCCAAGACACCGGAAGGCATGGCGACCGGCAGTTTCGGCCCCACGACCGCGGGGCGAATGGATCCCTATGTGCAGCCATTCCAGAGCCAGGGCGGTTCCATGGTCATGCTCGCCAAGGGAACCCGGTCCGCGGCCGTCACCGAGGCTTGCAATGAAAACGGCGGTTTCTACCTCGGTTCAATTGGCGGACCGGCGGCAATTCTTGCGCAAGACAACATCAAGAACGTGGAAGTCATAGACTTCCCGGAATTAGGTATGGAAGCGGTGCGCAAAATCGAGGTCGAAAACTTTCCCGCTTTCATCGTCGTCGACGACAAGGGAAACGACTTCTTCCAGAATCTCGACTAACTGAAGAATCAGACGTATCTGTCGGATCCGTCCGATCAAGGTTGCTTTTCGCCTTGTATCAATTCCGCGCTGTGTTTTCGATATAGCCCCCGGAACTGGTGGTACGAAAGCCCGAGCCGGTCAGCCGCACGGCGCTGGTGAAAACGCGTTTTCTCCAATGCATCCTTCAACAGACGGACTTCGTAGGCTTGCACCGCCTCCTCAAAACTTGAATTCGCGGCCGGGCTCAGTTCGTCTTTCGAAAGGGGCTGGTCCTTGGAATCCTGTTCATGCATTTCCGGGGGCAGAATATACGGGGACCGGAACGGATCGAAATCCACGTGCGCGATACGCTTTCCATCCGACCGGTATACGGCTCGCTCCACGACGTTTTTCAATTCTCGAATGTTCCCGGGCCATGGATGCTCTAACAGCTGATCTTCCGCTTCCTTTGTAAATTCCGGGGGAGCCTCCCAGCCAAGTTCGGATACGAAACGAGACGTAAAATGGCGGCCGAGAAGAAGAATATCCTCCTTCCGGAATCGCAAGGGCGGGACGTAGAGCACGTCAAAGGAAAGTCTATCCAACAGATCAAACATGAATGCGCCCTGCCGTGCCTTCTCCTTAAGATTTACGTTGGTCGCTCCAATGATCCGCACGTTCACGTTCACGGGGTCTGACCCTCCGACGCGTTCGAATGTGCCGTACTCAACCACTCGGAGGAGCTTCTCCTGAACCGGAATCGGAATGACGGCAATTTCGTCGAGGAACAGCGTGCCGCCGTCGGCGGACTCAAATCGACCCTGCCGTCGGCCCGTCGCACCGGTGAATGCGCCCGCCTCGTGCCCGAACAATTCGGACTCAACCAGCGACGGCGCCAGCGCCGCACAATTCAGCGCAACCAGGGGCCTCTCCCATCGGCCCGACAGGTAGTGAAGCTTGGACACCGCCAACTCCTTCCCGGTACCTCGCTCTCCAATGAACAGAACAGGCCGGTCCACAGCGGCAACGCGGGAAATCCTCTCCTGGAAGTCCAGGAAGGAACTCGATTCCCCAAGCGCTTCCTGCACCTCCACGTGGGGGATGTCTCTGGTTGATGAAGGCATCGTTCAATCACCTGATTTTTTGAAGAAATTTTGGGTCACATCGGCAGGAAGACTTCTTGCCCTCTGTGGTTAATTTCATTCGGTTGCTGCTATTCTGCTTCGTACACTTCTCAAACTTCGTGGTTCACTTTGTTCGTTTGGGCTTGATGCTTTGCGCGATTTTTTGCTTCGCCGAGCCTGTGCGTCGCCGATCGGAAGTCGCGGCGACTTCCGCTACTTTGGCTGAAATCGCGGCGGAGCACGACGGAACCCAGGCCCCTGCAACCGGGCTCCGTTGGAGCATTGAAGACGAACGAATCCTCCGTGGTGATAATTACCACTCATAAGCGCATTCTACCACTAACCTGCGTATTCCGCTTCATTTTATATCATATATTTCGATTTTTCTAACAAAAAACGACTTGGTATGGCCGATGCTAAGTAGTGAATCGGTGTTGGAAGAAGAGTCCTGCAGACCAGGATCCTCATCCGGAATCTACGAAAGTCAGGCTCGCGGCCGGGTCCCGGCGATTCCAAAGATCACCGGAAAATGTAGTACGTGAAACGAGGCCGCTGGTGGTCAATTATCTTACCTGGAGGAATGAAGATGGGCATTTTTACACGCGTCAGAGATATCATTAGTTCGAACCTCAACTCCATGCTCAGCAAGGCAGAGGATCCGGAGAAGTTGATCCGGTTGATGATTCAGGAAATGGAGGACACCCTTGTCGAGATCAAGTCTTCGTGTGCAGGGGCCATTGCGACTCAAAAGAAATTGGAGCGCGAGCAGACCGAGGTCGGCAAGCGGGTTGCCCAGTGGGATGACCGCGCCAGGCTGGCGGTGGAAAAAGGTCGTGAGGATCTGGCGCGCGAAGCCCTGACCGAAAAGAAAAGGTACCGGGAACGAGCAGATTCCTTCGCGCAGGAAACGGCGGATGCCGAGGAACTGGTAGGCCAGTACAAGAAAGATATCGAACAGCTCGAGGAAAAGCTGGCGAGGGCACGGGAGAAACAGCGCGTCCTGGTACAGCGACACATCCACGCGCAGAAAAAGAAAAAGGCGCAAACCGGGATCCGAAAAGCGGAAACATCAGAGAGCCTGCTTCGCCTGGATCATTTCGAGAATAGAATCGAGCAGATGGAGGCAGAAGCCGACCTTGTGAATTACAAGAGAAAGCCCACCCTCGAATCTGAAATTGAACATCTCGCGGTCGATGAAGAGGTGGAGAAAGAGTTACAGGAATTGAAGAAGACCGTGGACGGGAAGCCGGTTCGGGAAGAAGCGTAAACATGGAGGCGGGTAATGGTAATATCTTACGGATCGGATATGATAAATATGAGCTTCTTTGGATTAATCCTAATCTTTCTGGTCGTCGGTTTTCTGGTCGCCCTGCTGTGCCTGAGCCTGGTTATTCTACTGGTGCGGAAAGCCGGCAACAATAATCCCGGTGTACGAGTGAGAAACGCAGACGAAACGAAGCTGATCCAGGAGATTCACCAGGGGTTGATCAAAATGGAGCAGAGAATCGAGGCGCTTGAAACCATTGTGCTGGAAGCAGGAGAAAGGAGTGAAGCCTGATGATGGATTCTCGAGAACACGGACTCTATAAAGCACGGGACGGAATCTTTGCCGGCGTGTGCAAGGGGGTTGCCGACTACTTCGACTTTTCGGTTTTCTGGACCCGGGTGCTGGTGGTTGTCGCATTATTTATCACCGGATTCTGGCCGATCTTGATCGCCTATATCGTGGCGGCCTGCGTCATGAAACCGGCCCCAGTGCTCCCAATCAATACCGACGCGGAAGCGGAGTTCTATCAGAGCTACGCCTCATCCAGCCAGATGGCGCTGCAGAGACTCAAATCAACGTTCGACAAGCTGGATCGGCGACTGCAAAGGATGGAACACGTGATCACCACCCGTGAATACGACTGGGAACGCCGAATGCGAAACGGGTAGGTTGGCCTTGTGCCTTTCGTGGCTCTTCGTGGCTAATTCTGGCTTGTATGTAGCCGAGCGGAAGTTTCGGCGGCTTCCGCTACTTTACGGATTTACCGCGATGTGTCCTATCTCTTCTGCGATCAAGAATTGAAGAGACTTCCCAGCCGAATCGTGTAGAAACTCTCCCAGGGTCAAATTTGGAGGCGCATCAATGAAACGATACTTATCTCTCTTTCTTGTTCTCACGCTGTCTACCGCGGCCACCGCGGGAATCGTAGGCTGGCGAAACGATTGGACGGGGAAATTCCCGGATGCGGATCCCCCCACCGCGTGGTCCCCGGATTCGGGAGTCCTTTGGAAGACCCAGTTGCCCGGTCAAAGTAATGCTTCCCCGATTCTCGTGGGGGACAGGCTTTTCGTCAGTTCAGATCCGGACATTCTGCTCTGCATTAGCCGGTTGGACGGAAAAATCCTTTGGGAACGATCCAATCCAGTAGTCGATCTTCTGGATGAAAAGACCCGGGCAGCATACGAACAGGAGTCCGAAAAAGGACAGGAAATCCGCGACCGGTATAATGAAGCCAATTCGAATCTACGGCGCACAAAACGAAGGGCAAAAAAGGACGGCGTTGACGCAGAGGAGAATATCGCCGAACTCACCGAGACCGTCGAAGAGCTGCGAAAAGAGCGGAGCAACTTCCCCACCTTCGACAAGTATGCCACGCCGATGCACCACGATGTAAACGGGCACTCCACGCCGACGCCGGTGAGTGACGGGAATCACGTATTTGCACTCTTTGGAACCGGCGTGGTCATCTGCTACGACCTGGATGGGAATCCCGTCTGGCGAAAATTTGTGGAAACGCCAAAGAACAAGTGGGGTCATAGCGCTTCTCCCCTGATTATCGACAACATGCTGCTGATTCAGATTCGCGACCTGGTGGCTCTGGATACCACGACCGGTGAGGAGAAATGGCGGGCCAATACTTCCTCGTACTGGGGCACTCCGATCGCCATAGAAATTGGCGGAACCAAGGCCGTGGTCACCCCAAAGGGAGATGTGGTCCGCGCGTCTAATGGCGAGGTTCTTGCATCGGAATTATCCGGGTTAGATTTCTCTACCCCGGTACTCGATAATGGAGTCATTTATTTCATCCAGGCGGGTGGGCGCGCGGTAAAGATTCCCCCGACTTTGGAAGAGAAATTTCAGACCGAATGGACGACCCGCCCCCGCTCAGATCGATACTATGCCTCGCCGGTCATTCATGACGGATTGATCTACACGATTACCCGCAACAACGTGTTCAGCGTGATCGATCAGAGCTCCGGTGAAATCGTATATTCTGAAACGCTCTCTCTCGGAGCCGGCGATGCCTATCCAAGCATTGTCATGGCGGGCGGCAATCTGTACGCCAGCAACAGCAACGGCACCACCATCATCCTGAAGCCCGGGCGGGAATACGCTCAGATTGCAATGAACAGTCTGGAAAAATTCATGAGTACGCCGATCTTCAACGCCAGACGGATGTATTTGCGGGGAAACGAGAACCTCTACTGCATCGGGAAGTAGAGATCGGACCCCACCGAATTTTTCGGTGCTGACGCTATGTCGCCTCTTCCACCAGGTTCACCAGGCTCCATTGCAACGTCTTCGCGCCTTTCGCCACTGCAACGGTAACCAGCCCGAACCGGTCAATCGTGGTGCTGATGCGCCCGGAATAGGGCCGTACCCTCAGGCTGATCGGTCGTTTGCGGCCCAGCGTATCCTGCAGCCTAACAATCAGTTTATTTCCCTTTTCAGATTTCTTCAGGGCGACGATCTGAATATTCGGGTCATCGACCACGACGGTTTCGTCAGGCCGTACTCGACGCTTTCGATCGACCTTCTTCGGCTGCGGATAGTAGACCTGCCACACCGGCGGCACGTTCAAGACCTGGGCGGCGCGGCTGATCTCTGTTTCGTGGAACCGCTTTCCAATGTGCAGCGAATACCGCATTTCGTGCTCCCCCTGGTCGTGGCGGGGCAGAAATCTGCCCTTCAGCTTGTCGTCGATGCTGATCGAGTTGAATGACGAATAGGCAGGCGATCTCAGAACGCTGATCCCCCACTCCTTTTCGGTCAGACTGTAGGCTCCACTCCCGGTATTTGCCACCGCCAGAAAGACGTCACCGCCGCCCTGTTTGCCGCGCACCGCGGCCCAACGCTGACACGGCATCTCCAGGTGGCCTTTCGTTGGCTTGCGGATAGCGGCGCTATACAACGCCTCCGCGACGCCGTCCCGAACATCAAAGTTCATGGGAACCAGAAGTTTCAGCATGCTTTCCCGGTGGTTATTGAATACCCGGTCCCTGATCTCGAAGCTGCCATCCTTGTGCCCGATGTGATACTGCCGCACTATTGCGGAGTTTTCGCAGACGAACATCACTTCCACGACCGTGCGAAACGTCCCCTGCTCGACGATTCGGATGGCGCTGCTGGGTTCTGAACCGACGCGGGTGGATGATTTCTGCGGCACGGGAGACAGCAACTCGGCCTCCTTCTTTGTCGCAAGCCGATATTTCGCCGCGGGGCGGCCCAATGCATAGCCGGTCATCATCGCATGCTCGCCCATCGAGTTGGCCTTTGCCGGATCTCCGGAAGTCCACGAATGATCAAGATCCGCATAGTAGACTGGCTGCAGCGCGTTTTTCCCGACCAGTGACTTTCTTGCGTCCGGCAGGGAAAGCATGTCCACCAGTCCGGTTTTGGGATTGATTCGGACTTTGAATTTCCTGGTTCGAAAGGTAAGCGAACGCTCCGTAATCTTCGGCATGGCCGGATGCCGAGGATTGCCGCTTCGATAGCTCTCCTCAAGCCGCAGGGTCTGCCACGGTTTCAGATCGAGGAGCGCCATGAGGCGCACACGCCAATTGCCCGCGCAGCATGCCTCCGCATGCAGCCGCTGGAATTCAATCTTCTTCCCTTCACAGGTCAACGTGATCTCCGGATCCCCGATGGCCCCGTGGTTCTGGTCAAGTTGCAATTCAAACTCAACCTGGGTTTTGACCGGAAACCCGTGGGGGTTGGTTACAAAAACGGGAACGACCCCCATCTTAGCGGACGGATCTGAGGAAATCATGCTGTGATGCATGCGGAACCGGGTTCGGCGCAAAATCTCGTTCGCATGCGCGAACAACTGGAGGCTGTCCCGCTCCGCCGTGGGACTCCCAGAACCAGGGAGTATGTCGTGAAACTCTCCGAACAAGAGATCCTTCCAGGCGACGCTCAGATCTTTGGCTGGATAAGCCGCATACCCCCACCACCACGCGAGTGCGGCCAGACGCTCCGTCGAACTCATGAGACTTTCCACTTCGCGGTGGGCGCGCTTGATCCGGCTCATCGAAGTGTAACAACCCGGAAAACTGTTCTGAATCTCCCCATGAACGACCGGAACCTTTTCCGTTCCCGCGATGACCTCCTTGAAAAACTGGTCAGGCGTACTTTCGACGAACTCGAACTCCGGATTCTTCGAGATGTATTTCTGAAGCGATGCGTATTCCTCCTCCGTCGCACCGCCACCATGATTTCCCACGCCCCACATAATCATGGTTGTCGGCTCGGATTCGTAGTGCGGAAGCCATTCGTCGAGAGATGTAACCATCGTGTTGTTGGTTAGGTAATGATCATCGCTACGACGGGCGATCACCTGTTCGCCTGAGCGGTCCTGCCAGCGAAAGATACCGACCGGCAAGTCATAGGTGCCATGGCCGGGCCGGCAGAAAATGTAATGAGACATCCCGCACCCACTGAGAATCTGGGGAAATCCCTCCCCGTGACCGAACGGGTCGAAATTGTAGGCGGTCTTCGGATAGCTTTTGAAATTCTCCTTGAAATATTTCCGTCCTACCAGGTAATGCCGGATATGGCTCTCCCCGGAAACGTTGTTCACGTCGGGTTGGATATACGCGCCTCCCGAAATATGCCAGCTCCCCTTCTTGACGAGTTTCCGGATTCGCTCGAATAGCTGCGGCTCATATTCCTCCACCCACCCGTAGAGCAGGGATTCGTTGTGATTAAAGACGAAACTTCCATGTTTTTCACAGAAATCGGCGGCGATTCGGAAAGTGGACAGTGCTTCGGTCAGCCCGTCTTCCCAGTGCCATAGCCAGACCGGATCGAGGTGCGCGTTGCACACCATATGAATGCGCTTTTTTCGTATCATCATGACTCCTTGAATTCTGAATCGCAGGGCTTGTAGCTTGAAGGGGAGCGTTTGGCAAGGATAGGAGTCACAAGCCGTACATAAAGCGGAGCGAACGCGTGGCACGGGTATCCGACCCGTGCAGCAAAAACTCAACCGGAACCAAAGCAGAATATTACCTCAACCCACCACGGCCGAAATACAATTAGAAGTAAGATTACGGGGATGATCCGAGTCCATCACCAATCCCAGTCCTACCCGTAATCGATTCTCGATGCGAATGCGTTCAGTTCGGCTGTTCCGTGCCTGGGCTCTGCATAGGCTCCGCTACACGGGTCGGAGACCCGTGCTACGCCGAAGTTGCGTGCCTGGGCTCCGCTACACGACGGCGGTGGCTCCGCTGGGCGGGATACCCGGCTACGAGTTTCACTTGCATACTCTGTCGTCATGAGACCAAATGATCTCATGAACGACTTTGAGGGTAAGACGGTCCTGATCACCGGGGGAACGAAGGGGATCGGAAAAGCGTGCGCACTGGAATTCTCCTCGCGAGGCGCGTTTGTCATCATGGCGTACGGCCGCGACGGCGAAGCCGCGGAGGCTACGCTTGACGAAGTGCAGAGCTTCGGCGGAAAAGGAATTCTGCTCAATTCGGACCTTTCACAATCGGATGGTGCCGAGAAGCTCTGGAAAGCCGTGGGTTCCAACAGCCTGAACCCCGATATTCTAATATTAAACGGAGCTTACCAGGAAAAGGTGCGTGCCATGGACACGGACGCCGAACTCATGCAAAAAACTTTCCAGATGAACGTATTCGCCGGCTTCTTTCTGGCAAAGGCCTGTATCAAGCACTGGATAGAACGGAAACAGGAGGGCATCATCGTGGTCCACAGTTCCGGACAAGCCGTTCATGTTCATCCCACGGCATTCGCCTATGCCGTCAGCAAGGCGGCCCTCAACCACATGACTCGTCACCTGGCATCCGTGGGTGCGAAGCACGGCATTCGAGTCAACGGTGTGAACCTTGGCTGGTTTCTCACCGAAGGCGAAAAGGTCTTCTACGACGAGGCGGAGATGGTCCAGGCAGCAGAGGATTGCGTTCCGATAGGCCGCATCGGCGATCCGCGCGAAGCGGCAAAGTTCACGGCATTCCTGGCCAGTGGCGAATGCTCCTACATGACCGGAAGCCTGCTTACATATGACGGAGGGTACGACTTGCACCCGGATACATCCAACTAGTGTACCGTTTGTCTTCGCGCTTACGTCAATTGCTTTTGATTCTTTTGAAAACTAAATTCAAAACCTAGTCCAAAACCAGACTCTTGTCGTTGGCTGAGTGAAGGCTGTTTTTAAAACTTTGGCGTGAACTTCGTCGCAAACCATACCGAAACTAACGACTTTGAGAACTTTGTCGCGAACGACTTCGACTTGGCTGGTTTTCGAGCGTTCTATGTCTCGTCCAGCAACGCGACGGATTTGACCTGGGCGAACACTCCCTTTCCGGGCTGCAGATCGAGCGCCATCGCGGATTTGCTGGTGATCCGCGCCAGAAGGAGACTTCCTCCTACTCGAAGCCGCACCATCACCTGGGCTGATGCGCCCTCCACGATTTCCTCAACCGTCGCCGGCAGAACGTTCAGAATACTGGTATCGGAGTGCCGTGACAAAGTCAGGCTCACATCTCGAGCAGGGATTCGAATACGAACCGGGCGGCCGATCGGACCGGCATCCCGGGCGACCATGAAAATTCCCCCGTCAAACTCGAGTCGCGAGAGTTGATACTCCTCGTCGCGGGCGGCCGCGATCGTCCGGATCATGACGCCGGCGTCCGGTTCGTGAGCCAACGGAAGGTCGAGTCGGCTGAAAATATCTTCGCTGGCGCCTTCGGCGGAAATGGTTCCGTTTCGAATATAGATCAGGTGATCAGCCAACTGAGCCACTTCATCCGGCAGATGACTGACAAAGAGCATGGGGATATCCAACTCATCCCTCAACCGTTCGAGAATCCGCATGATCGTCCCCTTTCGCTCCAAGTCGAGACCCGAGAGGGGCTCGTCCATCAACAGCAGCCGCGGGCTCGTCAGCAACGCCCGGGCGATTGCCACGCGGCGCATTTCGCCACCGGAGAGGTCGGTGGGCCTCCGGTCAAGCAACGGTGACAATTCGAAAAGCTCCACGGCCCGATCAAGGGAAATTCGGCGGGATCCGTGGGGTATGCGCTTGAAGCCGTATTCCAGATTTTTGATCACGGAACAGTGGGCGAACAAACTCCCTTCCTGGAAGACGTAGCCGAGGGGCCTGCGATGTGGCGGCACGAATGTCCCGCGATCCTGCCAAACGGTGTCCCCTACTTTCAGGTAAGCATCCGCATGTCGATCCAATCCGGCAATCGCTCGGAGGAGCGTTGTCTTTCCGCTTCCCGATGGGCCGAAAAGTGCTGTGACGCCGCGGCCCGGGACGGAGAGTTTCGCATCGAGGGAAAAAGAGCCACGATTCAACTGTATTCGGGCTTCGATCATGATACGCGACCCATTCGGTAGCGGCGGTTCAGTGCGTAAACCGGCAGCAGCATGAGAAAGGAAAGGACGATGAGCAGACCCGACAAGAGATGGGCGCGTCCATACTCGAGCGCCTCAACGTGATCGTAAATGGCGATTGAGAGCACGTGGGTCTCTCCCGGAATGTTACCTCCGATCATGAGCACAACGCCGAACTCACCGATGGTATGAGCAAACCCAAGGACCATTGCGGTAAGATATCCGTGCCTGGCCAACGGAACCGCGATCGTGAAAAAACGATCCAGGGGGCCGGCTCGGAGGGTAGCAGCTTCTTCAAACGGCCGCCGCCCCACCGATGTGAATGCGTCCTGCAGCGGTTGAACGACGAATGGCAACGAATAAACTACGGAACCGATCACGAGACCCGCGAAGGTAAACGCAAGCGACTGCCCCCCCAGCCGCTCCATCAATCCGCCGATCGGGCCGCGCGGTCCCAGCGCAAGAAGCAGGTAGAATCCGATGACGGTGGGTGGAAGAACCAGTGGGAGCGATACCACGGCATCAACCACCACCTTGCAGCGGTTGCGGGTGCGGGCAAGCCACCAGGCCAGCGGCGTACCCAGCAGCAGCAGGATCAACGTGGTGACGAACGCCAGTCGAAGCGTTGTCCCGAGGGCAGAAAGATCATTTTCCGCCAGCATCACGCTCCGTAGGAACCTCGTATCCGAAATCGCGCAGGATCTTCTTCGCCTCGTTTCGGGATGTGAATCTTAGAAAGTCACGCGCAGCGGGACGGTCTTTGAGAAGAACAGCCTGTTGTCGGATCGGAGTGTACATCGACTGGGGTACGCGCCACCAGGATCCGGCGGTTTCAGCGTTGGCCCGCCGGATCTGGGAATATGCGATGAGTCCGATTTCGGCGTTGCCGGTTGCCACAAATTGATATGCCTGCGCGACATTCTCACCGCGGACAATCTGCCTCTGGATTACGTCCCAGATCTCCAAGGATTCCAGGGCTTCCCGGGCAGCTCTCCCGTACGGGGCATGCTTCGGATTGGCGATCGCAAGCCACTCGAATGAGCTCTGGACCAGTATGCGTCCCTCGGAATCCACCCGGTCTTTCTCCGGACTCCACAGCACGAGGTGCCCAATGGCGTACGTAATCCGTGTGGAAGGTACGGCTACACCTTCCGCCTCCAATCGCTCCGGCCTCTCCTCGTCTGCGGCGAAAAACAGATCGAAGGGGGCGCCATTGCGTATCTGCGCATAGTGCATTCCAGTGGAACCGAAAGAGAGGAGGACCTTGTGGGAAGTATTTGACTCGAATTGCGCAGCGATTGATTTCATCGGCCGGGAGATATTCGATGCCGCGGCGACACGGATGTCCAGCGCATCGGCCTGGAAGGAAGCAAGTCCGAAGAGGGCGACGGTGACCGTTGCCGAACGGTAGATGAATTCCCGCATATCAGCGTGAGGGTATGCTACCGGCAAACACTTCGCAAGACAACGCGGGACGGGTTGCGAAGCCTCGTGGCACGGCGCCTCCGGCCCGTGTCGGAGCAAGGCCGAGTGAAGCTGAGACCACAAAGGGAGCGTGCTCAATTCGTGGTCATTTCCTTCTCTTCTCTTGCTCAGACACGGGCGAAGCCTCGTGGCACGGCCTTGACTCCGTGCTGTTGGCTCCGCTACACGGGTCGGATACCCGTGCTACTTCAATGTGGGGATGTCTTCACTATCGATCAGGAATCCTCCGGGAGAACCTCTCTCGAGGACCTGGTTGTTCAGGTCTTCTTCGCCATACCGATCCGTGCCGCCATAATTTATTGAGAAGGCAAAATTTCCGCCGCAATCCGGAAGCGGGTGGTAAGTCACAGAGGCGGGTGCGCCGCCGTAGTCGGTGCCCCCGTATCGGTCGTCACCACCGACGTCAAATAGCATGCCGTATCCTGCCTGCTGCCCCTGGGCGCCGTAAGTGAGTTGGTAGGTGTCGTTGCCGTCGAAATCCAGGAGCCCTGCAACGCCGAAGTCCCAGGAGAATCCGAGACCAACGATGTTTCCTCCATAGATGTCGTCGCCCTTGTCATCCAAGACGAACCCTAGACCGTAATGTGCCTGCCAGGCGATTCCCCATCGCAGGAAAACAGGTTCAAACCGCTCGTCGCCGTCGTACGCCAGCAGAGTCGAGCCGAGGCGGCGGTCATCGCCACCGAAGTCCCGCGCAAATCCCGCGGCGAACCAATATCCTCCTCCGTGCGAGAAATAGTCGCACTCGTAGACGTCATCTCCGCCGCCGTCCAGCAGCACCCCGATACCACCGTTGGCAACTCCTCGCGGGCCGGCTCCCACACCCTGGGACCATCCGTCATAGCCCCGGGTGTCCTCATAGTTGTCCAGCCATTTGCCGCCGGCGTAATAGTGATCGGCTCCGTCCAGGTCGTCCAGGACGCCAAACCCGAGGGGACCGCCGAAACCTTGCGCGTAGAGGGCCGCGTGATACGAGTCATCACCCGCCCGGTCGAGGAGAATGGCAACCCCGCCAAGTGCGGAGCCATGGTTCCTGCGCAACCCGCGGTAATGATCGTTCCCCTCAGCGTCGACCAGAATTCCAATCCCGGCGATGCAGGCGCCCTGCGCAACGTCCTGTGCATCATACGTATCGTTGCCTGAGCGATCGATGACCATGGACACGCCCAGCACCGCACCGCCCTGAATGCCGGGCTTCTCGCCGCGATAGGTGTCGTTGCCGCCGAGGTCGATGATCACCAACACCGGGCGTTCGCGGGAAAGCGCACCCTCAAGATAGGTGTCGTTGCCACCGAGGTCGATGACGACGGAGATTCCGCGCAACGCATCAAGGTTGTAAATATTCCTTTCCGGACCGCCGACCAGGATGCCCTTCGCCACCTTCCCGGTCTCCTTCAGCCCGGCGAGCGCTTCGAGCAAGCTGGAATCACCGAGTTTCGCCACGTGTCCGCCTGCTTCGAGCAAAGCCTGCCTGTCCATCGACTCCATGAGATCGCAGAGCCGTCTGGCCTTCTCCTCGTCAGGAAATCGCGCGCTCTGCCCCTCTACCTGGCCGGTGGTAACGTCGTAGAGGTTCTGATAAAGATAGTCCTGCTCCTCTTCCGTAAGTGGTTTCAGGAAATTGCCGAACGCTGATTCGGCTTTCAACGTCGCATCGCGAACCACGGCAAGGGCATCCGACGATTTCTCAAACTTCGCGCTATTTCCGGCAGGCAAGGCCGCCAAATCAAGTTTGACGGATGCCAGAGACAAGACCCGTTCAAGATTTCCCGAATTCCCCGCCAGCATTTCGTGAAGCTCCCGCGTAAAAGCCTCCGCGATCACCGGCGAATCCAACTGGTTCCGCATCAATTCGTCATACCAGCCAAGCCGGCAGTTCCCGGTTTTGTCCGACCAGGTTTTGGACCCTGCGCTCTCGTCCAGGCGACCGTTTGAGTAGGCCTGGTAAAACTCGAATTTTTGCTCCAAACCGCGGCCCCTGATGCCCGCCTCCGACTCCTGCTTCAGGAGACGAACCAGGTGTGAAGGGTCTGGCTCCGCAAACAACCGAGCCGGGAGGAGGATCGAGAGAGCGAGAAGGATCGAAAGTTTTTTCATGGTGGAGTGGATCATAGAGGGTAGTCACGAAATGCCAATGTCGAATATTCGCCTTGCGCACCGCCCAAAGGGGCATCCTCACCGTAGCCTGGGGCATCGCCCCAGGAACGCGTCGAGGAGGGGCGCCGCACGCCGAAAGCGTGCTTCACTACCGTGATGCCAAGGCGGAGGTTAGGCACGCTTTCAGCGTGCGCATCGAGGGATCCTGGAATCCTTGGGCGGCGCCCCAGGCTACGGTGAGGATGCGCCGTTGGCGCGATGCGATGCTCGCGACGTGCCCCAAATTCACATAATTCAACTTGCACTCCCCCGCGGAGTGACATATCCGATTACCTTTCAGTTCACTATTTAAACACGCCTTCAGGAGCCACTCATGAAAATCGCAATCCTCGGCGGCACTCGATTTATCGGGCCCAGCATCGTTCGAATCCTTTCCGACCAGGGGCACCAGGTGTCCGTGTACCACAGTGGCCGGACGATGGGCGACTTGCCCGACGGCGTCGAGCGCGTGATCATCGACCGCACCAAGAAAGGTGAGACCACCGCCGCGCTCCGTGAACACCGCCCGGAAGCAATCATCGACATGATCTGCATGGAGTCTGAGCAAATCGCTGAGGTCATCGACGCCGATCTCCCCCTCAGGCATTACGTCTTCTGCAGCAGCACTGCTCTATATGGGAAAATCGGGAATGACACCCCTGGCGAATCGTATAAGCCCGATCCCGACAATGCGTACACGACAGGAAAAGTGGATTGCGAAGAACTCCTTTTCAATGCGTACCGGGAAACCGGCTTTCCCGCGACCAGCCTTCGTCTTGCGCACCCCTATGGTCCACTCGATGAGCTTCTCTACAATACGGGGCGCGAATCGCACTTTCTCGACCGGATGCGCCATGGACGCCCGATCCTGATTCCCGGCACCGGGGAAACCCGCATCCACTCCATCTATGTAGAGGACTCCGCGCGCGCATTCGTCCACGTCTTGTGCCGCGACGATTGTATGGGGCAAACCTACAACCTGGCGGGAGAGCAGGTCCTGACCCTGAACGAATACTTCGAATCGATTGCCCGCGCACTCGATCGCCCGCTCGTCGCCGAGCACATTCCGGCCGAATGGTTCGAAGCGAACACGGACTTCTGGAAAGGCCACTCGCGAAGTTTCGACTTCGCATCCGCCTGGTACAGGTACCAGAGCGCCTTCGATATTTCCGCCCTCAAAGCCACGGGATTCGAGTGTCTGACGGATCACGATCAGGGCGTGGCAAATAATGTGGCCTGGCTGGATTCCCGGAACATGATACCCTCCTCATCAGATGACGATATGGAGGACCGGATGATCAAGGCGGTGCGCTAATGCCAGCGTACTACGTAATTTTGTAGCGACAACGACTCAACAATCTGCGAAACAAGCGGTATGGAAAAACTGAATATAGGAATCGTGGGCATGGGCGGAATCGGAAACAACCATGCGGGCTGCTACGGGAACAATCCGCACACTGAGGTTGTCGCGGTCTGCGATATCGATGTCGAACGCGCGAACAAGGCTGCCGAAGAACACGGCGCCCGGGCTTTTCACTCCATCCGGGAAATGCTGGACAGCGGACTCCGAATCGATGCCGCCGGCGTTACCACCGCGGGAACCGAGAATGGAGGCGACCACTACGAGCCGACCATGGAGCTTCTCAACGCCGGGATCCCTGTCCTGGGTGAAAAACCCATCTCAAACGATGTCGGCAAAGCCCGGGAAATGGTGGCACTCGCGCGCGAAAAATCGATCCCCTACGCCATCAACCTGAACCACCGATTCACCCCGGCCGCGCTCCGCGCAAAGGAGTGGATTGACGCCGGCCGGCTGGGCGAGCTGCACATGATCCGGATGATGATGTGGATCTCAAATCCCAATGAAACGAGCCCTCATTTCCACATTCGCGCCCTCCACCCTCACTCCATCGATGTCATGCGATACTTCTGCGGAAACATCGTCAAGGTCCATGCCTTTTTCCGAAAGGGAAACGGGCGCGATACCTGGTCCAACGCGCAGGTAAACATGCTTTTCGAAAGCGGAGTGATTGGAAACCTGATGGGCAGCTATGACGGCGGTGGGCCGGGGCATTCGTGGGGGCTGGAGACCTGCGAAGTGGTCGGTCATGAGGCCCGGGTCGTACTCGAGGACGCATGCGAGGCCCTACATTTTCAACCCCGGAAAACCGGGGAGGATGAAACCTTCCGAAATCTCGGCGGCATGAAGAGTTTCGGCGAGACTTTCCAAAGCCGGATTGACCGATGGGTCGAAGACTTGCGAAACAAGGTAGCTCCGGAAGATGTCGAAGCCAACGGCGCAGATGCCTTGCAGGGCCAATGGGTGATTGAGGCGGCAATTGAAAGCTGGGAAAAAGAAAGCGTGGTAAGTGTTCGCATATGAAAGTTGGAGTAAATTCAGTTCTATTCGGCGGTCATGACATTGCAACCACATTCAAATACACCGCGGTATGCGGGTATGACGGCATCGAGATATCGGCCATTGACGGCATGAGCGAGCACCTCGTACTCAGCCGCTGGCGCGAACTTGCCCCGGAGATTAACGACCTCTCAAAACAATATGATCTGCCGATCCTTGCCATGGAGCAGCCGTCACGGGACCGGGACACCATGGAAAGCGCCTTTCAGGCCGCGAAAGAAATCGATTGCCCGATCATTAACTGCGGCCCCGGCGGCAAATCCGGCGACGAAGAAAGCTTCAAGGAAACCGTCGCATCGCTGCGCGAGCTGGCGAGAATGGCGGAGGACAATGGAGTCACTCTCTGCGTCAAGGCACACGTCGGCGCGTCGATATACAACACCCCGACGACGGTGCGAGCACTCGAGGAGATAGATTCGGCGGCGTTCGGACTGGATATGGATCCAAGCCATATTTATCGGGCGGATGAAAACCCGGTGGATGCCCTGGAGGCAGTTATTTCGCGCATTCGTCACGTTCACATTCGCGACTGCAAAGGCCGGCAGCAGAGTCCCGGTACGCCGCCCGATCAAGCGAACGGCCGTGGTGACATCGATCTACTGGGATACATTCGCGTGCTCAAGGAGAACGGATACATCGGACCGCTCGACCTCGAAGTCATCGGCGCGAAAGATTTCGATCTGCCGGACTGCGTGGCGATCGCCGCGGAAGCCCGGGGGCACATGCAAGCGTGTTTGCAAGCCTGTGGCGCTCGATGAACCAACCCCCCAACATTCTCCTCATCGCCATCGACTCCCTGCTGTCCAAGCACATGAGTTGCTACGGATATCGCCACCAGACGACAGCGCATATCGACCAGTTCGCAGCATCCGGCACGCTATTCGAGAACACCTTTTCGGCCCACATCCCTACGACGCCCGCCTATGCCTCGATGCTCACTGGTCGGGACTGTTTCGGCACCGAAGTGGTCGCACTGCGGCACCAGGGCGAGCTCACAGCGCGGGTTCGCACCCTCTCGGAAATCCTGCGTGACCATGGATACGCGACGACCTGCGTGGGTTTTACCGGAAATCCTTCCGCGCGAGGCTTCGACAACTATATCGACTATCCCTCCTGGGGCGGTTGGGAGGATCGTCCGCTGCGAAAAGCCGAGTTACTGAATGAGGTCACTGTACCTGAGCTCGAACGCCTGCAGGC
>CAUZEO010000055.1:0-19476 GCA_963578625.1 Kiritimatiellia bacterium
ACGACCACGTGGGTGAGGGGAACCTGGTCGGGGAACAGGGCGGCATAGACGCGACTGTCGAAATCGAAACCGAGCGAAGTATACTCATCCTCGCCGTCCGTGTAGTACCCGGTGGTGTGGCCGGTGAGAAATCCCCCCGCGCTCTCCCACACGTCCGTGAATCCGGTCACCAGCTGCTGAAGTTTGTACTCAACGCCCGGCTCGCTGTCGAATTGCAGCCCTTCAAAATCTCCAACGAAGAAATCCGTGATGGTCAGGTCGGTTTCAGGCTCCGGCGCTGAGGCGATCAGAAGGTCGTCCATATTCATGATCACATTGTTTGCGCCATTATTCTGGAACATGACGCAGCGCTCCGAATGGTTCCAGACGAGGGTCTCAAGCCCCGTTGCCGATCCGAAGAATTGCCCGGAGGCGCCGGATGTATCATGGGTCGCCGGCTGGACCTCGAAGGTGGAATTGGTTCCGTCGGCATACATCGTGAACTCGAGAACGGTCGCTCCCGCCACGATACCTTGCAAAGTGTTCACATCCTGATTCCACGACATGGAGCCCCCCGTGCCGCTCATTGTCCTCCTGGCCCAGACTCCCACCGTGCGTGTAAAAGAAGAGGCGATCGCTGAGACTATTCAGTGTGATGTTGCCGGAGGCCGTAACGCCCCCCCCCGGGTCAGCCGGATCGTATGAAGTCTGTGTGTAGATCGTGCCACCTGCTTCCAGGGCCAGTTCCTGACTGGCTTCGGTGACCGATTGATTCAAGGTCGAGTGGCCAGTAAAAGTCCCCCACTTTGATGCGTCCAATGAGTTGTCATTGAAATCATCGAACGTTTCCGCGACAGATGCAGATGAGACCATCGCTAGTACCGCGCCGGCCACGATTGCTGTAAGCGGTAGAACTACCTGGAATTCTGTTCCCGCCTTACACTTGAATTTCATGCGCAAATCGCCTGTTTTGCTTGCTCTTCGGGAGTAAAATGATGGCATGGCTTTTCGCTCCGCCGAAATCTGCCTGCACACCAAACACAAGTGAAACCGAGACGATTCAATGGTCCATAATTCTTGAATCAACCATTAGCATCCGTGCGAATTGCACCCGATGTTCACCATAGATCTTTGGATTCGCCTGAAAAAATCTTATTTTTTGCACTCGATTTGTCAAGGTTAATATCTTAGAGAAACATGTATGCTCAATGTTGACACGATAGACACAGGGCTGGTAAGGTCATAGCAACAGGTCGGGTGGAAACCCAATAATTAATCCGCAGAATAGACAAGAGAGGAAGGCTAAGATGAAAGACTATTCAAAGCTGCTTGTAACGTTAGTTGCCGGAGCAGTGCTTGCTATGGCATCAACAGCATCCGCGACGTTTGACAATTTCGATGACGACTCATTGGACGCATCGAAGTGGGGGTCGTTTCTAAAACCAGCACGCCCCAATCAAACAGTCACCGAAACCGGCGGAAAACTTGAGTTGTATGATGGGGCCTCAATTTACACGCAGCAAGAGTTCGACCCCAACGCCGGTGTGGTTACCGCCACGGGCAGTTTTACTGTAGATGCCACTAGCGAACGCCTCTTCTTCAACTTTTTCGGCGGCGACTTTGGGGGAGCGGCCAACCAACGGAGCGGCGGGCTGTCATGGTTTATATTCGGTAGCAGTGGTGGTGGTGGTACGTTCAATGGAGACAGCGTACGGCTGAACAACGTATCTACCGGCAGTTTTACCAGTGGCAGTAATCCTCCTGGGCCATCTCAAGCGAATAGTCTGACTGGAGTAGTAGGAACCAACGTCAATGCAGACGATCCAACCATCCTGGATTTCACGATGACAGCCCAACCTGGCATCTCGACGTTCACGCTCACGGTAAATCCGAATGATGCCTCGGGTGCTTCCGGGTCGTCAGGATGGTTCGTGACATGGGACGGCGATCTGGAGTTTGGCCACACAACAAATCACGTTATTTTTGAGAATAACAACGGCCGCACTCTGAAACTCGACAATATCAGCGTAGTTTCCGGCGCAGTTCCCGAGCCGGCCAGTTTGATCCTGGTTGGACTGGGCGCACTGATGCTCGGCTTGAGGCGAAGGATGAGGACAGCAGGGTAAGGGGGGCGCGGAAGAAGAGACCCTACACAACACATCTCAACAACGATGATTTAGACGAGAGAGCCTGGGCAATGTGCGCGGGCTCTCTCTTTTTTCGGCATCGCCGGAACTTGCCATTTCGGTTCATTTGATCGGTCTACAAGCCGAATTACCAATCACAGGAGAGGGCAATGCGCGAGCAAATTGGGTTCATTCTTTTAGTTTCAGTGGCGGTTTCTGTCACGGCCGGAGCGCTGACGGCCCAGGCCGGAGGTTCCGTGGTGATTGAAAATTTCGAGAGCTACGGAGTTACCGACAACACGTATCTTGATCCCACCACCGTGCCCGGCAGCGGCTGGACCAGAACGGACGAAGGCGTGGGACCCGACTGGGAGGTCGCATGCTGCAGCGAAGCTGGCAACACGTTACCCGCGGATTGGACCCTGGACGGCTCCTCCTCGCATCTGCGCCTGAGGCGCGACAACCCCGGCGGGAACCCTGAGGCGGTTCAGGAAACCGACTTTAGATTCACCGACATGTCGGAAGGATCGATCAGCTTCGAGGTGAACCCCGCCGCCAGAGGAGTCACCAGCCCATCCTTTAGTGCGATGCTGTATGACTCCGTGAGCAAGGCTCCTCTTGCGAGAGTGGTTTACCATGACGGCATCCCCAACTTCACAGCCATTTGGGATGTGTACGCCTTTAACCATGGCTCGCCCGCCGCAAGCTGGATAAGTGGCTTCGGGGCTTTTGTGGACACGCTTGATCGATGGTACACCGTGACGATAACGATTGAGAGCAATTCGAACTTCAGCGTTACCATCGATGACACTGCTCCGGCGGAGCCTGTCTCCCAATCCGGGCAGCCCGGCGAGGGCAATCTCCTGACCGTTAACTGGACGAACGGTACGCCCGTTTCGGTAGTCGACACGCTCCGCCTCGTTGCGGGCTCGGGGAATGGCGCCTCCAATGACAGCCAACCTACCATGATTGACAATATCACACAGGATCTCCTCGTCGCTGCCCCGGCCGTGCCGATTTCAGGCTTGGTCACAAATGGCGCGGTGAAGGTCTCGTTTCCAACCGATGCAGGAAAGGAGTATCAGCCTGAATCTTCCGACGAACTCTCCTTGGGCGCTTGGGATCTCGTGGGGCCCATTATTGACGGGGACGGAACTACACAGTGTCTGTTCGATGCCACCGCCGGGGTTTCGGATCGGGCCTTTCGGGTGCTCGATTTGGATCCGAAGCCCGAGATACCTATCGTGGAAGATTTCGAATACGCCGTTACTGTCTCAAACTTTGTCGATGTCACCACCTTGTCGAGCAATTGGACCGCGTCCCTCCCAGGGACTTCGGATCCAGGGGACGACGGCCCGGACTGGGCTGTCACTTGCTGTTATGGCGATGGTAATGGCTCTCGAGACTTTGCTTTTGACGGCTCCGACGGGCAATTGAGCCTGAGGCGCGACAACCAAGCAAGCCCCCACCATTCGGTACTCGATACCGACCTCGACCTTACGGCGTTTACCGGCGGCCCCATATCCAACGGTACGGTCGAAGTCCAGATGAACCCCTCGGGCGTCGGGACAAGCGGTAGCGCGGCGGGCGAAGCTGGCGCGTTTCACGTATCATTCTATGACTCCGTTTCCGGTTCAAATGTGATCCGGGTTCTTTACTGGGAGCTGGATGGTGGCAATTCCGGTGACTTCGAAGTATACGATTGGAACGACGTGCTCCTTGGGGAAGGCACTGTCCCGGATGGCAATGACTCGTTCGACCGCTGGTACAGCATCTCTCTCACAATTAAGGACACCGGATTGCTGGACATCATCTGCGAAGACATCGGGCCGGTGGCTCCCGGTAGTACGGAGAGCGATTCAGCCCGCGGGGTAGTCTTTGCTCTCACGAACTGGGAATTACCGGTGGGAATCAGCTCAATGGATACGTTTCGCCTGAGGACCGGCTCGCAGAACGGGGGATGTAATTGCGTGCAACCCACCCGGATTGACAACATCCGGGCCGGCCCCTTCCTGAGGAGAACCGGGGTTGAACTCGGTGGGTTGGAAGATCCCGTCCAAGCGGTGGAGATCCAATATCCCACGGATCGGGGGAGTTTCTACCAGCCTCAATACACCGACGACGGCGGCACGACCTGGTTCGATCTGGGCCCCCGGGTGGAAAGCATCGCCGGCTTGACCCTGTCAGCTTTCGATCTGGTCGCGCCCGGTCGAGACTACCAGGTGCTGGATCTGCGGCCGTGAAGAGGAAACCGTGGCCGAACCACGCGCCGTCGGTGGCGTTCGCGGGCTTGGACCAGATTGTGGAGGTGACCCATATCACGGTTGCGTTGAGTGGGGGTGGCTCGTACGACAGTGATGGGGATTCGCTGATGACCGATGAGACTGGTTGCTGACGAGCGTGCCGGCGGGAAGTACGGCGGTGATCAACAACCTGGCGGGCGTGAATCCAACCTTCGACTTGGTGGGGAACCTACGAAGCGCAGCTTATCGTAAATGATGGCCTCGCCAACAGGGCTTTGGACACGGTGACGATCACGGCACAGGAGCAAAGAAGTAACTCGGCTGAACATTACAGCCTCGCGTCTTCGCACCACCTCCCCGGCTTTGGGCGAAGGGGGTGGTTTGGTAATGTGCTCAGTGACCGGGAACAAATCTGCCTCGGGACGCTCCGGTGTTCTTCTGCAATTAAGAATTGAAAGGGCCCGGGCAATAAGCCAAGGCGCGTGGAAGCGCGTTTCACGATGATGGATCGAACAGAGTTCAGCAAAATCAGGAGTTGAAAATGCACGATTATATGAGGCGCGCCCAGCGCCAAACCAGATACGTTGTTGCGGGTGTGGTGGCGGGTACAATGGCGGTTCAGGCTGGAGGGGGAGGGCCGGTGGTGATCGAGGATTTCGAGAGCTACAACGTTGCGAACGGTGCATTTCTAGATCCCACCACGGTGCCATTCAGTGGCTGGACACGAAACGACAAAGGTGTGGGGCCGGACTGGGAGGTCACCTGTTGCAGTCCCGGGATCGCGGTTCCCGATGAAACGTTCGACGGCTCCTCAAAACACATGCGCCTGAGGCGCGACGACGACAGTGGGAACCGCAAGGCACTACTGCGCACGGATCTTGAATTTGCCCCCATGTCGCAGGGATCGGTCACCTTCCAGCTGAACCCTTCAGAGAGGGATTATCAGAGTACGGAAACGATCATTTTCCATGCGAGCCTGGTGGACTCCGTGACCGGTCTTCCCCTGGTGAGGGTGCAATACCATGAGAAATTTGGGGACAATAACGGGCAATTTGAAGTATTTTCGTTCACCAGTACCGCAGGATCCGGCACCTCGTTTCCGTTCAGTTCCGTGCCTTCCGGCACAGACAATCTCGACCGATGGTACGAGGTGACGATGACGATTCTGAGCAACGGGTTCTGGAACCTCCGGATTGTAGATATCGGCGCGACATCTCCTGACTCGATAAGTGAGCCATTTGCCAGAGATCTGATTTGGGATTCCGGATCTCTCGGTACGCCGATCACGGTCGTCGACACATTCCGCCTGAACTTGTTCTCGGGCAACGGGAGCTACAATGGGTCCAAGGGAACGGGAACGTCCAATACCAATCAACCCACCATGATCGACAATATTACACAGGAAATCATCGTGGCAGCGCCACCGGCGCTGGTTGCAGCTGTTCAAACGAACGAGGCGGTGAAGATCTCGTATCCGACGGATTCGGGAGAGATCTACCAGGCGCAATTCTCCGACGATCTTTCATCGATTCCCGATGACGGTTGGGAGGATCTGGGCATCGAGATCCAGGGGAATGGAGGCTCAAACTTCTCGGGCTCTGCATTTGCCGGTGTGCCGGATCGGGCCTTTCGGGTACTCGATACTACGTTTGCCGCCAGGGAAGTTTTCGACGATTTTAATGACGACTCAATAGACCTCTTGAAATGGGAGACGTTTACCGGCCACACGCTTTTGAACGATTCGGTCGATGAAACCAACATGATGATTCTGTTGGGAGAAGGGGGCACTCTCCTCACGCAGGCGTCCCTCGACCCCAATTCGCCAGGAGGCGTAACCGCTTCCGGAAAAATCAAGCTGCTTAATATAAATGAGCGCTTATTCTTCTACTTTTTCGGTGGGAGCCTCGGGCAGCAAGACAATCAGCGGCATGGGGGGTTGAGATGGCAGGTATTCGGAAACGGGGGTTCCAATCCCTCGGGTGTCGTCTTGGACGAAGTGCGGCTCAAAAACCACACCTCTGGCGTCGTCACGTGGGGTGAGGAGATAAACACCTTGCGGGATATCGTGGCGGGAACCACGGTGCTGGAGTTCTCGATGTTTGCCGAAGGTACAAATTCCACATTCGAGATCAGGCCGGCCACCAACGATACATCCGGCGCCTCGGGAGAAATGGTAGGGTCGGCGACTGTCGAGGGGCCGTTGACGTGGGACCATTCGGAACGTTTCGTCATGTTCCAGAATAATGGTGCAGGCAATGCGTTCGTGGAGATGGACGATATCCTGGTCCGCTCCGGAGTGCCCGGATTCATTGGAGAGATCACCAATGTCAAAGGACCCGTGGATGGGGCGGAGATCAGCTTTCCCTCGGAAATCGCGAAAACGTACGAGCCTCAATACAGCGACGACGGGGGAACGACCTGGTTTGCTCTGGGACCCCGTTTGAGAGGCAACGGCGGGACCATTTCGGCCATCGATGCCGTGACGCCGGGCCGCATCTACCAAGTGCTGGATCTGCGACCGTAGACGGTTTCAAAACGTTCCCGCCGGGAGCGGGTGATTGTGCACAACGGAGCGCTCTGAACAAAACGCCCTCGCCGAGCTCCACTCGGTGGAGCGGGTGATTGTGGTCAAGTATGCAGAATCCTTCGCCCCAGCCGCGTGAAGCCGGTGGGGGCCCTAATCAGTCCGATCTCTGGCCTACAATGAAGAACTCGTTAGCTTCAAGTATCCTCCCGCCGCGATTGTGTGGCGCTGCGGGGCGAATTCAAGTCCGGGCAAGTCCATCGCTCGTTTGAACCGGGCCGTGATCGGTTTGTCCGTAGGATTGTTCGCTGCAACGTGCCACTCGTATTTCGCCCCGCTCTGACTCGACCGCGGCATGACTTCCAGGACCAGTTCGGCGTTGTCGCAGACGATCGGATGGCCGATGACCACGTGCGTTTCCGGCACCTGGTCGGGGTAGAGGGCCGCGTGCACATACCCCTCCATGTCGAAGCCGAGGGACGTGTAGACTTCCTTCCCGTCCGTATAATTCCCGGTGGTGTGGCCGGCAATCTGAAATAGCCCTGCGCTCCATCTCGGGTTCAACGCGTCCACACGTACCGGTATCGTCAACGCGATTTCTTCAGATGGGCGCCTGACCTTCAATTCGATGGGTTCGTTCCCCTCTGCCTCGACGTCGAAGTATCCGGGGCTGTCCAACACCCGCCCACGGATGACCTTCATCCCCTCCGGCCGGCGCAGATACGCCAGTACCCTTAGAAACCGCTCGGGCCCGCGGGCCTCGGTGTCGATCGCTTCGTTGACCGAGAACAGTTCGTGATGATAAGACTTCCCCGCCTTGACTTTCGTGCCGGCGATATCCGCGAAGAGCCCGGCCTGCCAGCTATCCTTATTGACCATCACCTCCAATATGACCGGATTGCTGCGGTTGATGAACAAAACATTGTTGTAGGTCGCCGTCGAATAGATGCCGAACCACCCCCCGGTGTCGATTCGTTTCCGGATCGTCTCGTTCGCTTTCGATAGATCGAATTCTTCATACGTAGTACCGTGTCCGACCACGACGGCCACCGGCCTGCTGGTCTTCCGGTCGCTCGACTGAAGTTGCAACGTCTCGACCACCTGGTCGGCCTTAAACGTCACATGGCAGGAAAAATTGGCCATCGTGGCACCGCTTCGAACACTGTACGCCGCCCAGCCGGTCGGCTGAACGCCCTGGAGCGGACGGTTGAACTCGGTGTACCTGCGCACCGATTCCAACAGTCGCGACGGATCGAGGGGCCCGTACGTATGCCAGGAGTTGATCGGAGGCGTTTCCGGGTCGTATACCTCCCGTTTCACGGAACGAACAACGATCGCCTGGTCGTCGGTGGACTCCATGATGGGGATGGCGTTCATTCCCATGCCTTCCGCCCCGAGGCTGCTGGTCAGCTGCGGTTCGGTCGCGCCTAAATGCACCACCGGGCGAAGTCCTTTCGGCCCGCCGTCCCACGTCTCGCCGCCGGGAAATTCGGGATACATGTGGGATCGAAACATCCCAATGCCGCGGGCCAGCAACCCGTGCCCGCAATCATTCACATGATCCCCGCAAAAGGCAACGCACAGCGAGCCGGGCTTCCAGCAGCGACGCGGGAAGCTGACAGCCTTTCCGCCCTGCATGTCCTCGGCGATCACGACCAGGTTCTGCTGAACGATTCCCGGCAAATACAGAACCTCGTGAAAGCTTTTTGCCCCGCCCGGCAGGAATCTGCGAACCTGCCGCCGGCCGTTCATGACCCGGATCTCCGCCAGTCCGATGTCGGAGGTGACGTGAAGTTCCGACTCCATCAGTTCGGCATCGACTACGAACGACTCGGCGCCGTAGGTGGCCGCGGTCCGGTCGGTCTCCGGCCAGGCGCGGATCATCGGCCCGTCGGAGGGGAAAACGTTCATCCCATCGTACTGGCTATTCCAACGCAGGCAGGTCTTGACCAGTTCGTTCACTGATGCCGCCTGGGCGTAGGTCAGGGCGTTGCCGCTACGGACCTCCCGAATCAATTCTTCCGGCGACTGCACCAGGTTGAAGGCTACCGGCATCGACGTCAGCGTTCCTTCCACCGCCACCAGGAAATCTTCCGTCAGGTCTTCGACCCGCTTGCCGTCGCGATAGAATAGGATGGCCGCGGCCGAGTTGAGCTTAAGGTCGGCCACCTTCATGGCGCGCGGGTCGTCAAAGTTGAAATAACCCACCATGTGCCCTTCGTAGCGCTCGTGGTCATACAGGACCCAGTGCAGGAATTCAGCCGGCTCACCCTTCTTGCGTTGAACGGCAAGAATGGACTGGTCTGGACCGATTAGAATCGAGTCTCTAGGCCACGGCAGATCGTGACCGGCTAAAAACATGTGATTGCCGATATTGGTATCGATCTTGTAGCCGGGAAGAAGGAGCAATTTGCTGTCGCTGTGTTGTTTACATTCGCCGCCAAGTTCGCGAAGGGACTCGGGGGTGAGTTTGTTGAACTGCTCGCAAAAAATCAGGAAGTCGAGACCGGCTTTCCGGGCGGAGGCGGCGTAGTCGGCCACGCTGCCCTTGGCACCGCTCCATTCGGATTGTGCGCCGATGAGACCGCGGAAGACCGGATCGCCGGGTTTGGAGCGATGCAGAGCCTTCTCCTTGGCAGACCAGAACTTATCTTCGAATTTTTTCTTGGCACCCGCGCGAAGGTTCGGTGGCGTCAAGCGGGACGTCGTTGCCGTGTACCCTCCCACCGCGCCGGACTTCAAGCTCGGTTCGGCGAGCCAGCGAATCGTGTTGAGAATCATTCGCTCGAAATCGGATTCGATGCCGTTCATTCCCCGTGACAGGCATCGACGATTGAAAAGCCACTGGGTGCCCGATCCGATGGAGAACGGCACCTCGTGGGCGGCCAGGAAGATCCGGCCACGCTTGTACTCACGGATCGCCATGAGGTCGGGTTCTTTCACCCCGCCGGGACGTACCAGCGGGTCCGGTTGGGGGTCAATCCCGGTCTTCTTCAGATCGATCGGTATCGTGTGGGAGGTCGGCGTGCCTTTAACCACGACCTGCCAATCATCCGAGACGGAGATGGGGCCGGTCCAGGAGGCATTGTAGTGCTCCCCGTAGGGCAGCCAGAGATTGCGCACACCCTCGGTCACGGGCGAAGGGAGAATCGTGTCGACGCGCATGATCGGCTCGTGCCCGCGCATGCGCGGCATCTGGGCGATTCGGTCCTGATCGGTTTCGACATAGAATTCCAGAGGCAGGCGGGCACCCCATGGCTCAATCAGGGTTCGCAACCCTTCATCGGCGTTGTCTGTATGTACCATCATGAACACCCCGCCCCCAGCGTCGAGGTAACGCTCAACGAGCCGGACATACTCGTCGAGCCGCGGGCCCTCTCGTGGAAAGAGAAAGTTGCGCTCGCCTTCGTCCGGCTCCGGGACCCCGTACAACACCAGGATGTTGTATTGGCTGATCCGTTCCCAATCCAACTCGGTGCTGCTCTCGGTGTAGTCGGGTTGAAAACCGAGCTCGTGAATTTCTCCCAACCAGTCGAGGTCCAAATAGGGCCGAAGCGCCACACCTTTAGGGGTGCAGAACAGGATTGACGGGCCGGAATGGGGGGAAGTGTTCTCCGCCGTTGTCGGTATGGCAAAGCCAACGAACAAGGACATGACCAGAAAGCATTCTTGGATTCGCATCATTTGCATCTGCCTTTCGTTTGAACGCTCCCGCCGAGCTTGCTTCAGCACTCCTCCAACGCAACATCATCAAACCACGCCATTCCCGGTCCTTCCAGGTCCAGGTACAACCAGCCGAACTGCCCATCGGCTGGTGTGCGAAACGTGTCCTCTACATAAGTCCAGTCGCAGGTGCCGCGTACCGGTCCCGCGATATGACTGCTGTGCTTGTCGGTAGGTTTGAAGCCGATTTCGTCCAATCGGATCCGTGCGCCGTTTCCCGATACGTCTTCGCACTTGATCCACCCCGAGAGGCGATAGGTCGTGTCCGGGTCGAGATGGGGCGTGGGCCCGCTACTGCGTGCGTCGGCCTTCGCCCCGTCGGTCCCACGCACCCGAATCGAACTCGTACCCGAATGTCCGCAACCCCGGTCCCAATACACCTCGGCGTCTTCAAATAACTTCGCGTGAATAAAACTGCCGGCAATCGTCCGGTCGTAAGGCACCGGAGACTCGAAATCGTTGACGCACCCATAGTAGAAGGAAGGAAACTGGGGATTGTAATTCACGCGCCCGCTCGCATCCTCGTCGCACCATCCGGGTTCGGTCACAATCGAATTCGGATGGTTCACGTCCACGCCGTAATCGATCAGCACGGATTCCCGCGCGACTTGCGCTGCCACTTCCGGCAGCAGGCTGTAAAGGCGAAAACGTGTCCGCCACTCGCGATGGGCTTCCGTATAGCCTTCCGGGGGGAGGCAGATCAGATGCTCGTCATAAATATTGCAGCATGTTGCGCCGACGAGATCGAAGTTGCGGTCAACAAAGTCCAGCACGGGATTGGTGTGAGGATCCATGAAGTAACCGATGAATCCGCCGCCCTCATCTCCGGGAGAAACACCGATTTGCCGCTCGTCACTATTCATACCTGGCGTCATGTATCCCACGGGATTGTGGGGCCAGCGCACCCATCGTCCGTCGGGATGAGACCAGATCGTGCATTGATGCCGCTTGCGGGCCGGGCGATTGTCATACACGCCGCCCGTATAAAAGTTGCAGCATTCGATCAGGTAGTGGTTGGGCGCGCCCAATGTCGCAGTCACATCCGCCACGTAACTGTCCGCTAGCGGGTCGTAACTCAAGGTGAAAACATGTTCACCACGGATGGAGTCATCATGGGCGTACGTATGGGCAATGGAGAATTGCAACGAGTCCCCACCGCCGTTTTCGAAGTGCCAAACCATTTTCGGTTTGGTTTTCACGATAGGATTTTCGACGTCGTTGTTCTGCGGAACCGGTACATCCTGCGCGATCGACCACGGCAGCGCGGGCCGTCGTTCCCCGCTCATGGTGCCGCAGAGCCACCACTGCGCGATGATGCGTCCGCCCTGAAATGTTGGTGCATGGTAGATCGCCGGCACCTCCCGCGGCTGCGGCGTGTCAATCCCCGGGTGTGGTGCGACCCATTCGAACAGGGCTTCGACGGTGTCGATCAAGCCCACGCGCTCGCCGTGATCGGTGATCCAAATAAAACGCTCGTCCGTAGAGGTGAAAGCCAGGTCCACCTGTCGTTCCGCGCGTTGTGCGAGCTGGCCGGGGGAAGTGAGTCGCTCAAGCCAGTTACCTAGAGCGGTTTGGTTGCCGAGTGAGGTCGTAGCCATGAAGATATTAAGCCGTAGGATACGGGAGATTAGAAGGGCAAAGTGTTGTGGCAGCGTGCGGTGGGGCAGAAATCGCTGTCTGTCTCCGCGCTCGCGCCCAAATCGAGCCATTCACCCCGATCATAGAGTGCGAGCATGATTGCGGTATTGAGTGCGTTCTGCCCCGATCCGCCGCCCCTTGAATCCCCGCTCCCGCTTTTATTATGCCCGAAATGTGCGCCGTCCGCCGGGCGTCGCGGCGTCAAGTTGTCGCACGGCCAATTCATGAAGCAATTCGGCTTTCTCTTCGGCAAAGGACGCTTCATTCCACAGGTTGCGCCGTTCGTCAGGATCTTCGGCGAGATGGTACATTTCGCCGTAGGCTGTGTCATTGTAGACCGAAAGCTTCCAATCCGAGGAACGCAGTGTGACGACACGGCGCTCAGGCGTGAACCAGGGGCCCCGCTGTTCGGTGAGGGTGAATCGGTACGGCTCGGAATCCAGGGGACATCCGATGCCGGGCAGAATGCTGCCCTGGCATGCGGGGGGAATGCCCACACCGCAGATCGAGAGCACGGTGGACATGATATCGATCTGCTGAACGCTGTTCAGAACCACCACGTCCTGATGGTCGACACCTGCGCCGGCAACGATTAAAGGAACTCGCAGGAGCGCGTCGTATTGATAGAGCCCCTTGTAGAGCAAACCATGATCGCCCAGCAATTCGCCATGGTCCGATGTGAAGAGAATCAAGGTTGGCCGGTCGTCGTCATCGACGACGTTGAGAATGCGCCCGATTTGTTCATCAATGAAATTGACCATGCCATAATAATTGGCGCGAACACCGAGCCACTGATCCTCCGTCGCGTCACACAGCGGTTGCGCAATAAGAGGATGCGTGCCCCGATGGAGCCGTTCGAAATGCGGAGGCAGATCGGACCAGTCGTCCGGAGCGGGAATGCGTCCGGGGATCTTCTCCCGGGGCACCATGGCCGCAAATCGTTCCGGCGTCGCAAAGGGGTGGTGCGGTTTCGGAAAAGAGACGTGCATGAACATGGGGCCATGCTGGACGCGGTTGCGCCACGCGGCCATGGCCTGGTCCGCAACCCAGCGGGTTGAATCCAATTCCTCGGGAAGGGCTTCTCCGGGCTCGTAGAGGTCGCACAATCGTTTTGGCGGGAACTCGTGCGGGAGTCGCCGCACCTCATTCGGGGCCGTTTCCCGGAGCCAGTGACGGTACCCACCGGGCCGTTCCCCTTCAGTGAGACGAACCAGGTCAAAGCCGAACGAACCGTCTCCTGGTTGGGAGGGAGCCATGGCCGGCGTGAGATGAAGCTTGCCGATCATCGCTGTGCCGTAGCCCGCTTGTTGCAGAACGCGAGGCAGCAGCGTCGGCCTGTCCTCCAGCCCCACGCCGTTTGCCCACACTCCGTGAGTTCCCATATACTGACCCGTCATCCAGCACGCACGCGAGGGCATGCACACCGGCGCCTGGCAAATTGCGTTCTCATAGCGGATTCCCTGCCGCGCCAAGGTGTCGAAATTCGGCGTATGGACAGCCTGGTTTCCCGAACATCCGAGAGAATCCGCCCGCTGTTGATCGGTCGTGATCAGGAGAAGGTTGGGTGACTTTTTGACTGGGTCCATGAAAGCCTATGGTTGCATGATTCGTTCTTTTCTGGAAGTAATTGGCACAGGTTGGTCGTGTATACTGCCGGACGAACGCCGCCGCCGAGCAAGCTCGGCGGCGGCGTTCGTCCGGTGTCCGTGGGGCCTCTGGCTGAGCAGGATTTTTGACGGTATGCGAATCATATCTGGTTTCAGGTTGCAGTATTGTACTCCCGCCCTGATACCTGAACTCTCCAGGAAGCGGGAAGCAATGCACTACACTCGAAGAATCAATGACACAAGGATCTAACCCGCATTTAGCGCCTGCTCCTCCCCGGCAACTCTATGCACGTGAGTTGATTGGGCTGATTCTCCTCGCCACTTGTGTCCCGTTCCTTTCCGTGCCGGCGGCGGATCCGGAACCGGTGGAGGTGCCGGTGTTCGCCCGCTTCTACTACCCCACCGACCCGATCCGGCCGGTGACCCAGCGCGTGATCAAACTCATGAAGGAAGATCCCGGGATCCGTGTCGTCATGTGGAGCGGTCTTTCGCTGCCCTCCGGAGCGGCCGGATCTCGCCGCAGCTCGGGCCGCGCGCCCATCATGATGGCGATTGCCGGCAAAACCGCGCCGGACCTCCTGGAGTCTTACTTCCAGGGCATCCGGATGGATATCCACCAGGGATTTCTTTATCCGCTGAACGAGTGGATTGGAGACGACACCAACGGCAACGGCGAGATCGACATCGAGGAAGCAAAATGGGAGCGCTGGAAAGAGATTCCCCTGATCCTTCGGCAGGCGGCCACCTATGAGGGCAAGGTGTACGGGATTCCGCAGGCCTACACCCACTACTTCGGGATCAATTTCCGGGTGGATCTCGCGCGAGCCGCCGGCCTGGATCCGAACCGTCCTCCGGAAACCTGGGATGAATTCATCTACTGGTGCCAGAAACTGACCGACCCGAAGCGGGAAGTGCCCGGCGCATTGGTCAAGCGCGGGCAGCGCGCCATCGTGCTCCTCCCGAGCGCGGGCATGTGGTTGCCGTGGGTTGAATCCGCCGGGGGCAGTCCACTGATCCAGGTTCGAACCAGTCCGACCACCGGCACCGAGCATGAATTCTCCGCGGATGAATCGGATTTTCTGGCTCCCAATGGTGAAGATCTCACCGACGTAAAGTCTGCCTGGCGTGCCAACTACGCATGCCCCGAAGGCATCATGGCCGCAGAACTCTTTTATCGCCTGCGATGGATGAAGTGGCTCATCGATCCCGATACCGGCGAACCGGTCAACTTGACCCATGAAAATCTCGAAGAACGGGAAGTTACGGTGGGCGACCGGACGATCAACTTTACGGACGAAGACGTGATTACCGGCGTCGCGCGGGCGGAAACCGGACAGCGGGGAAGTGAAAAATTTCAGATGCTCGGCCGCGGCGAAGTCGCGATGATTACCTACGGGATCTCGGACATGGAAAGCATCGGGCAACAGGCGGGCATGGACCCGGACTTGTTGAGTTGGTTTCCGTTTCCGGCGAAACCCGGGCACAAGCGCATGGTGGCGGTGTATAACAACTTCGCCACGTTGTGCGAAGCGGTTGGCGACCGGCCGAAGTATGAACGGGACAAAGTCTGGAAGGTTTTGACCGCCGTCACCGACCAAAGCGTGTTCGATGCGAGAATCAGGCGTAGGGTGCTCTCCGGGATGGCCCGGTTCGTACCGCCGATGGAACTGCAGCGACTGGGCTTTGACGATTACCTGCGGGATGTTCCGCAAATCGTTCAGCGAAATTTCGAGGAACTTGCCGACGGAACGCTTGCCCGCACGACGCAACCCTTTGTCGGTATCTGGACCCCTTCCATGGTGAGCCTGCACAACAATCTGCTCAGCCTCATTATCAGCGATACCGGAGAGACGTTCGATTACGTTTCCGCCCTGAAGGAGATCGAACAGAAGGCGAATGACGCGCAGATTTTCCAGCCCGGTTCGGAAGCGTTGGGGCGATATCGTCCGGCCGCCCGCGTTGTGTTCCTGGTTCTTGCCGGGCTGGTCGTCCTTTGCGTGGTGTGGATCGTGCGATCGATGGCCTCGAAGCAGGAGGGGTCCGTGCAGGAGGTCTACCGGGGATGGCTTCCCTGGGTCTTGATCATGCCGGCCCTGCTGTTGATCGGCCTGTGGGGATACTATCCGCTGTTCCGCGGCCTGATCATGGCGTTCCAGGAATACCGGATCACCGGAAACAGCCCCTTCGTGGGTCTCGACAATTTCATCATTCTTGCGCTGGACTCCAGTTTCTGGGCCAGCATGGCGAGAACGGTATATTTCGTGGTGCTGAATCTGGTGCTGGCATTTGTAACGCCGATTCTCCTGGCCGTATTTCTTTCCGAAGTGCCCCGGGGCAAGATTTTCTATCGCACCCTGTTCTTCCTGCCGCAGGTGACCAGCGGCATGGTCATCGCCCTGCTGTGGAAGCTGATGTACGAGCCCACGCCGGAGGGTTTGTTCAACCAGATGGTCGGATTGCTGAACCTGATCCCCCTCGTCGAGATCGAACCGCAGGGCTGGCTGCAGGATCCACAGCTCGCCATGATCTGCTGTGTGATCCCCACGGTCTGGGCCAGCATGGGGATGGCCAGCCTCATTTACCTCGCTGCCCTCAAGAGCGTGCCCGAAGACATCTACGAAGCGTCCGATGTGGACGGGGCCGGGATTTTCGCCAAGCTCCGCCTCATTACGTTGCCCACCCTGCTGCCCCTTATCATCATCAATTTCGTAGGGACCTTCGTTGCTACGTTCCAAAACATGGGCAATATTTTTCTGCTGACGTTCGGGGGACCGGGCGAAGCAACCATGGTCATTGGCATGCGCATCTGGATCGAAGCCTACAACAACCTCCGCTTCAGCATTGCCACCTCCATGGCCTGGATATTGGGCGCTGTGCTGATCGCGTTTACATACTTTCAAATAAGATTCCTGCGTCGTGTTGAGTTCAAGCGAGCGGAATGGGATTGAGGCCGATCTTGATTTTGATTGGAAGTGGATGCGACTAAAGGCGTCACAATGAATGAAGAAGAGCCTAAGAAACGGACAAAGGAGCTTGGCATGACAAGCTCAACAATAAGAGCCGATCGCATGGTCAATCGAAAATTGAAAATCGGAAATCGAAAATAGCTCGTGCCAATCATCCCCAAAATCGGACAAAAAACCCTCAAGGGCCGCCTCGTCGTACTTTTCATCTACGCTGTCCTCACGGTTCTTGGCGCAACTATGGTGGTGCCGTTCATGGTCACCGTCTCCAGTTCCTTCGCCAATGCGTTTGACTACGATCGATTCAGTCCCCTGCCGCGTCAGATCTGGTCCCGTTCTGACCGGTTCGTTAAGGGGCTCGTCTATTATTACAACATCTATTCGGACTGGCATCTTCAAGCCCAGGCGCGGTTCCGCAATATGCCGGAGCACTGGTCCACCTGGGCCACGGCAGGACGTGACCAGGAAGGTGTGGAGGCTCTGGCCGGTCCGTACCTAGATCCGTCGCCGGAGCAGTTCGAGCGGTGGAAACGCATCGCCGCGGACTATGCTGAAATCGCCGACCGCCATCCGGTTCAAGACACGATCTGTGCCCTCACCGACGCGGAAGCTACGCCGTTGCTGATGAATTGGTACAAGTTGCGGGTGCTGCGTCGCGAGGGTCGGCAAAGAACTTCGTGGTGGGACCGCGATCTTGAAAGAAGGGCGCTCGACCTGCTCGAAGAAACCTGGGGCATGCCGATCGAAAACGTCTATTCCATCGGGTTCGAGGAAACGGAGCTCTGGTTGCCCTACTGGCAACAATCCTTCTATGGACTCGACAATCCGAAATACGCGGCATTCGAGGATTTGAAGGAAGCTTTTCAACACGGCTACGCCCAGCCCGGAGTGCGTCGTTCCTGGTTCAGGTACTTGCGAAAGAACCGGGATGACCTCCGGAACCCGCAGGACCTGTTTCCCGTGACTCGCAAGATGCCGGAAGAGATTCGCGAGTTGTGGCTTTCCTTCAGAAAAGAACATGCGCCGGCGGCGCGCACGGTCCCATTCGCCATGCGGGTCGTGTGGCGAAAGTACCTGGTGAGCGAAGAGGTATCCGCATTGCTGAATCTTCCGGCTGGAGAGGTGTTTGATGTGGAGACCTACAACCGGTTGGCCGGAACCCGGTATGAGGCAATGTTCGATACGCCATTTCCCGTGCCGGAGGATGCGCCGGAGACCCTGCGCAACCTCTGGATGCGCTTTGTGGAAACCCGGTACCCGGTGCGCCTGACCTCGTTGATCGTGATGCCGGAACTGGAGCAGATGTACCAGGACTTTCTACAGGATCGCTTCAAGACGCTTGACCGTGCCTCCCGGTTACTGGGGATGGAAGTGGATGCATGGGACCGGTTCAAGTTGAGCGCCACCGTCCCCGTGGGCGAGGGACAGATTTCGCTGCGGAACATCTGGTTTGACTTTGCCATCAATGCGCCGCTCGATAGCCGGGTCCTCACCTCCTCCGAGCACGTCTACCAGGCCTTTCTGCTGGACCGGTACGGAAGTCTCGAAACGATCAATGAAACGTATGGCTGGACGTTGCAACGCATGGAAGAGGCCATCCCGCCCTTCGACATCGCGTACGCGGTGACATTCTTACAGAACGAGCGCGCTTTTGCGTGGGCGGCGGTTTCGAAAAACTACACCGCGGTTGCCACCTTCCTGCTCCACCGGGGGCGCGCCCTCATGGTGACCTTTTTTCTCGTGGGGTTGGCCATCGTCGCTACACTTACGGTCAATCCCCTTGCTGCCTACGGACTCTCGCGCTTTGCGGTGCGGGGCAAGGACAAGATCCTCCTGTACCTTCTTTTCACGATGGCATTTCCCGCCATGGTGAGCGCCATCCCGGCCTACCTGCTGATGCGTGACCTGCATCTGCTCAATACCTTCCTGGCCCTGGTGCTTCCCTTTGCGGCCAATGGGATGTCGATTTTCATCCTCAAGGGCTTCTTCGACAGCCTGCCGCAGGAACTCTACGACGCGGCGAACATCGACGGGGCAACCGAGTTGCAGATTTTCGCGCGCGTTACCATGCCGATGATGAAGCCGATCCTGGCCATCCAGTCCCTCGGCGCGTTCATCTGGGCTTATACGAGTTGGGAGTGGGCACTGATCATATGCCAGAAGCAGAGCATGTGGACACTGGCGGTGTGGCTGTTTCAGGCCGACAGCCGGTGGTGGGCTGACACACCCTGGATCGCAACGGCCGGGTACGTCGTGATTTCCATTCCCACTCTTCTCGTATTCCTGTTCTGCCAGAAAATAATTCTGCGAGGGATCATCATCCCGTCGATGAAATGACGTAATCCTTCGACATTCGACATTGGGTACTCGACATTCGACATTTCCGATGTATCTCAAGCTCCTCCCGGCGTCGGGCGACGGAGAATGTCCAATCTCGGATGCTCAATGTCGAATTTTGAAGTTCCGGGTAAGTGCTCAGCCTACCGCACCCACATATTTCACCCTGGTAGGGGCGCCGGCCTGTTGTTTCAGCAGGTCGCGGCCTAGTTGCGCCAGTTCATCGGAAATCGCATTCACCCAGGCCTGTCCCTTTGCAAGTGTGGCTTCGCGGGCATCCTGGCCGCAGCCTTCCAGCAGGTCATCGTACAACCGATCCTGGTTGGTTTCTTCGGC
>CAUZEO010000056.1:0-19401 GCA_963578625.1 Kiritimatiellia bacterium
CAGACCAGTGGGGCGAAGTGGCAAAACTGACAATTCCCGGAATCGACAGCGGCGCGAATATGGGCGCCCAGGTCGACTTGAGCGGCTTCGTGTTGATGGCAAGCGCCCCGGAGGAGCATTTTGACCGGGGCGAGGTGTATGTATTCGTACAAACCGGCGCGGTGACGAATTGGGTGTTTCTAAAAACCATCGTGCCGGGGGACCCGGGGACAAATGACCGCTTCGGGACCGGGTTGTCTCTATCGGGCGACACGCTTGTGGTCGGGTCACCGTTCAACGAATCGCTTGCCGCAGGCTCTGCCTATGTATTCCTCAAGAATCAGGGCGGACCGAGCAACTGGGGACAGGTCAAGAAACTGACGCCGACCGATCCATCCTCCGGTGCCCGGTTCGGTTCTTCCATATTCCTCGATGGTTCGCGCGTAGTCATCGGCGCGCCGGAGAAAGATGAGGGCCCGAGTCAGGCAGGTGCAGCGTATCTTTTTGACGCGAACCAGGGAGGATCCGGCAATTGGGGACAGGTCGCAAAATTATCCGCCGACGATCCATCAGCGAATGACCACTTTGGAAGTAGTGTCGGGTTGAGCGGCGACACCGCAATCGTAGGGGCGCCGGATGACAATGCACCCAATATCGATTCCGGTTCCGCTTACCTGTTTGACGAGGACCTCGGCGGATCGGGTCAATGGGGCCAGGTAACCAAGTTCGCCGCATTCGACGGAACGTCGAACGACGAGTTCGGCAGATCCATGGTCATCCGGGGCACGGACATGATTGTCGGCGCACCGTTTGATCGGGTAAACAAAGGTGCCGCTTACTTCTTCAACTTCGGCACCAACACCCCGCCAAACATCGCAGATCAAAACTTTGATGTTCCCGAAAACAGTTCGATTTTTACGGTGGTTGGCGATGTTGTGGCCACGGAACTCGACGGCGGGCAGTTTCTCACCTACGCGATCACCGGCGGCAGTGGCGAAACCGCATTCAGTATCGGTTCCCTCACCGGAAAAATTCGTGTCAGCGATCCGGCACAGCTGGATTTCGAGACCGTTGAAGAACTCGAAGTCATCGTTCAAGTCACCGACAGCTTGGTGGCCTTTCCGCTCTCCAGCACCGCAACGGTCACGGTCGCGATCACGGATGTGACTGAGCAGTCGGACCTCGCCATGATCAAAACAGCGCCGATCCTGGTCTCGGCGGGCATTCCTTTCACCTACACCCTGATTGTCACCAACAACGGCCCTGACGCGGCCTTCAATGTTTCGGTTGTGGATCAGATGCCGCCGGGACTCACTCCGGCGGGCCATCAGGTATTTCCGCTGGGCACGATTGCCGTCGGTTCCTCTAAGACCGTCATGTTCGAAGCGACGGCGGGCGTGTCGGCCCTCGGCCTCATCACCAACCTGGCGGTTGCCTCCTCAACCAATGAAGGGGACCCTAATCCGGCAAATAACACGAATACCGCCATCTCCGCCGTCACCCAGTTGGGCGACATTTCAATTCTGAAATCCGCAACACCGGAACTGGATATTTCGGATCAAATCGACTTCGTGCTGGTCGTATCCAATGCGGGTCCCTGGACTGCCCAGAATGTTTCGCTGGTGGACAACCCTCCCAGCTACCTGGAGATTAACGTCGCGTCGCTTCCGGCCTCGTGCTTTGTTTTCGACGGCACGATCAACTGCGCCTTGGGAGAACTGGCTGCCGGCGCCGTGACCCAAGTTCTTTTCTCGGCCACCGTGGCGCCGACGGCTCCCGATACCGTGCTCAATACCGGCAAGGTTTCCGCGAACAACGACGTAGAGACCAATAACAACGTGTCTACCAGCATGACCACTTTGCTCGACAATGATGGGGACGGTTCATGGAACTTTGCCGATCCCGACGATGACAACGACAGCATGCTCGATGATTGGGAACTACAATACGGACTGAATCCCTCCAACGCCGCCGATGCCGCGGAAAACAACGACAGCGATGTGCCGACCAACGCCGAGGAACACGCCGCCGACACGAATCCGAACGACAGTAACGCATTTTTCCGGATCTCCGGTGTATTCCCTAGTGTCGTCGTCGAGTACCAGTCCTCCTCAAACCGGCTCTATTCCCTGGAGCGCTCGGAAGATTTGCCGGCCACGAACTGGAATCCTGTTGCCGGCCAGACGCTCATTCCCGGATCGGGCGGCATCGATTCGCTCACCGACACCGGAACGGCACCCACCCGCTCCCACCGAGTCCGGGTTTCCACCCCCCCGCCGTAAGCGCCGTGCCACTGGATTTTCAATTAAACCGAAGTGGCGAAATCCAGGTACGAGCGTTCTGCATAGCCGAACCATTTTGTGGACTCCTTGCGGAAGGAATCCCACTGCTCGTAGATTTCCGCGAATTGCTTGTCCTCGGCGCGGTGTTCCGCGAGGAGTTCGTTGAAGGCCTCGTGCGATGCATCGAGTACATCGTTCGGAAAGGGCTTGATATCGATTCCAGCCTCGATCAGCCGCTTCAATGCCGCCGGATTCTTGGCGTCGTACTTGGTCAACATGGTCAGGCCTGCCTCGTGCGAGGCGGCTTCGAAAGCAGACTTGTAGTCCGCGGGCAGAGCGTCCCACGCGGGTTGGTTGACGAGGAAGGAAAGTGACGGCCCGGGCTCCCACCAGCCGGGATAGAGGTAGTGGTTCGCGACCTTGTGAAATCCGAGTTTTTCATCGTCGTACGGACCCACCCACTCCGTGGCATCGATGGCGCCACGCTCGAGCGCAGGATAGATCTCCGGTGCCGCGATTACCTGCACCGTAACACCCAGCCGGCTCATCACGTCCCCGCCCAGGCCCGGAATCCTCATTTTCAAACCATGGAGGTCGTCGAGAGACTTGATGTCCCGTCGAAACCAACCTCCCATCTGGGTACCGGTGTTCCCGCCCGGAAAAGAGACTATGTTAAAGTCCGAGTACACTTTGTTGATGAGCTCCCGCCCGCCTCCTTCATAAAGCCAGGCAAGCTGCTGGCGCGCGGTAAGGCCGAAAGGAAGCGCGGTGTCGAAGACCAGGGAAAGATTCTTCCCCTTGTAATAATACGAGGCCGTATGGCCGACCTGCACCGACCCGCGCTCGACTGCATCCATAACCTGAAGCCCGGGAACAAATTCGCCCGCCGCGCCAACCTGGATCTTGAAATTTCCGTGAGTGAGCGCCTCGACGCGGCTGGAAAGCACCCCCGCGGCGCCGAAAATCGTGTCGAGGGCCGGCGAAAAACTCGATGCCAGCCTCCAAAACACTTTTTTGCCTGTTCCGGAGGGCGCGTTGCCTTTGGGGACCGATTCCGGACTGCAACCTGTCAACACGCCCGCCGCGGCGGCCCCCGCCGCTCCCCGGGTCAGAAATTCGCGTCGCTTCATAATACGGGTCCTCGCGCTGCCTGTAACTGAGTGATACGGCAGGGTAATCATGGTGTTCAGCAGGATTCAAGGAATATTGCGCTTCGCAGACAGAACCCCTTTGTGGTTGGATCACGCCTTCAGACATCCGGGAGAATTTTTGTGGATTATGTTCAACGCGCCCGTGAGGTGATCAATATCGAGATGGAGGGTCTTGCGCAGGTGCGCGACAGCCTCGGCGACTCCTTCACCCACGCAGTGGAAAAAATACTCTCTTCTCTGTCTCAGGGCGGAAAGATCGTCGTTACCGGCGTTGGGAAAAGTCTCCACATCGGTTCCAAGATCGCTGCGACTCTGACCAGCACCGGCTCTCCGGCGGTGGTCCTTCACCCGTCGGAAGCCATGCATGGTGATGTGGGCATCTTGGGAAGCAACGATGTCGTTCTCGCGCTCAGCTATAGCGGCAGCACCGAGGAGGTGGTCCGGCTCATCCCCATGATCCGGAGCCGCGAGGCATACTTGATTGCCATCTCCGGCGTAGAGGACTGCCCGCTGGTGCGAGAAAGCGATACGGTCATTTCCATCACGGTGGATCGCGAAGCGTGCCCCTTTAACATGGCGCCGACCGCCAGCACCGTGGCCATGCTGGCGGTCGGCGACGCGTTGGCAATGACTCTCCTCGGAGCCAGGGGATTCACCCAGGACGACTATGCAAAGCTGCATCCCGGGGGAGCCATCGGCCGGACCCTCCTTCTCCGGGTGAGGGACGTCATGCGCAAAGGAAATCGACTGGCAACGATTCCCTCCGGGGCGACCGTGCACGATGCAATCATTTCCATGACCGGCTGCAAGTCAGGAGCTGTGGCCGTCCTCACCTCGGAAGGTACGCTGACCGGCATTTTTACCGACGGCGATTTGCGGCGACTCCTGGGAAAAACCGATCAGGTCAGCGATTTCCCCATCGACGAAGCCATGACGCCGAATCCCATCACCGTTCGTGATACTGAACTCGCGGTGGATATCCTTAATGTCCTCCGTACACGAAAGATCAACGATTTGATTGTGCTGGATGAAAGCGATCAGGTCGTCGGGCACATCGACATTCAGGATCTTCCGAAACTGAAGATTCTCTAAGTTTAATCGCATGCCGCGCTCTGACAGACTCAAAAAGATTCTCATTGTCTCTGCCCTTTCTCTGCCAATCCTGTTCGGCGGGTCCTGCACTCCTCAGAGCGATGACACCGATCCTTCGCAAATGAGCATCGGCCAGGCTGCGGTGCTCGGGGTGGTCGAAGGATTCACCGAGTACTTGCCGGTCAGCTCAACGGGTCACCTGATCCTTGCCCAGCGGGCGATGGGGATCGGCACGACTGAAGAGACCAAAGAAGCGGCGGACGCGTACGCCATTTGCATCCAGGCCGGAGCAATTCTTGCCGTGATTGGATTGTACTGGGGAGATATTCGCAGGATGTTTCGCGGGCTTGCCGGTCGCGATCGAGAAGGATTTCTTCTGTTCATAAACCTGGGTGTTGCGTTCGCGCCTGCCGCTGCCGTTGGCCTCCTGGGAGGCGGTGCGATTAAGGAGCTTCTATTTGGTTTACACTGGGTGGTTGCGGCGTGGTTCATCGGCGGGGTAGCGATCCTGGCGGTTTCCCGGTACCGTGAGGAATCTCCACCGGAAAAGGGAACTGACCTGTACGCAATATCCTGGAGATGCGCACTGGTGATCGGCCTGGTTCAGTGTCTTGCGGTGTGGCCGGGAACCAGTCGAAGCCTCGTGACCATCGTGGCGGGAATCATGGTTGGATTGTCCCTTCGCTCCGCGGTCGTCTTCAGTTTTCTGCTGGGCGCGGTGACCCTCTCTGCATCTACTGTTTACGATTGGACGTCCTATGGCTCGGTAATCCTCGAATCATACGGATGGCACAGCATACTCACGGGATTCATCGTGGCATTTGTCTCGGCGGTCATTGCCGTACGGTGGATGGTCGAATATCTCAAGCAGCACGGCCTCACAATCTTCGGATATTATCGGATTGGCCTGGCAATCGTAGTTGCCATCCTGATGGCCATTGGTGTGCTGAACGGGCACCATTCCACTACGTAGATGAGGGCAGATTGGGACGCAGAAGGCGTGGATCAAATGCCGAATGACGAAATACCCAATACCCAATGAAATCCGAATTCCCAATTGAGATTCACGCTATCGGGCCGGAATCCGTGTTTTGTTCGAATCCGATCGCCGCTTGAATCCGGGTGATGCAGCGGGACACCCTGCCGATATTCTTGACCAACGCCCTCCGTATCGCTACTTTCTCCCAGTTTGGGCCACTTTTGCCAGTTATGAGGGACTTGCGATGACGATGTTGATCACAAAATTTCAACGGCTGATTCAGAATAAGATTCTGTGGGTCGTGTTTATGCTCCTGGTTATCATATCCTTTGTTTTCTGGGGGACACAAACTCCGGACCCGGATGATTTTGCCTCGCAAACCTCCCCTGGCGAGCTTTACGGAAAACCGGTCCCCGTCGAAGAGTTCTTTCTCGCTCGGTTCTCCGTCTACGTGGGCCTTGTCCTGCAATCGGGACAAGCCATTTCGCTGTCGAGGGACATCCTTACTGAAGTGGATAAAATCGCCTGGAAACGTCTGATTTCCCTCCGGAAAACCAGGGAATTGGGAATCACCGTCGGGGAGGACGAGATTAGAGAAGCTCTCGAGCAGAATTTTTCTACAGATGGGGAATTCGATTACCAAGCCTATACCGCCTTTGTCACCCGGGATCTGTCCTCGGCAACGCTCTCTCAACTTGGCGTTCAAATGACCCGAAAGAGGTTCGAGCACCATCTCGCCGAAGAGATCGCCCTGTCCAAACTACGGCAAATGATCAGCCAGACTACGCTCATCTCACCCTACGAGGTAGAACGGGAATTCAACGGTTCGTTTGATGAGTTCAATATCGGGTATGCGCTCCTGCGCCCCGGCGATGCCGGTGACGATTTAGATGTTACCGAGGAAGACGCTCGTGATTTCTTTGCCGCCAACAAGGAACAGTTCAAGTTAGCGGAACAAGTCAGCGTAAAATACGTAAAATTTCCTGTAGATGATTATCTCGACCCGGATGCCGTCACCCCGGAACACATCCAGTCATATTACGACACCAATCTTGACCAGTTCTCGGTGATTAACTCGAACAGCCTGGCCGGCACCTTTGTCGCTGCCACAAACACGCCGGCCACCGCCGCCGACCCGGTAACCTATCGAGATCTAGACGAAGTCAGCGATGAAATTCGAGAAAAGTTGGCATTGGAGGCAGCCGCCTTCAAAGCACTCGAAAAAGCCAACAATCTGGTCTACCTGCTGCCAACCGATCGGGATGGGAATGCGCCCGAATTCGAAGAGGCCGCGAAGTCAATGAACATGAAATCTCAATCGACCGGATTGTTCTCTGAATCGCTTGATCTTCCCGAAATCGTCTACGGCTTCAACGAGTTTTTCGACACTGCCTCGCAACTTTTTCCGAATGATGACGAATACTTCAGCAACCCGGTTCCTGCCGAGGATGGCGTCTACGTGCTGGCCCTCGAGAAGAGAGTCGAACCCCGGATTCCGACCTTTATTGAAGTTCAGGACGAGGTCATGCCCCTGGCACGTATCGAAGCCCAGCGAAAAGCTTTGCGCGATCGAGCCGCCGAGCTTTCCGCCGCTCTCAATGAAGTCTCTTCGACAAATGAAGTGGCTGACATATTTTCGGAGTTTGGCCTGACCGTCACCGATACCGGTCCCTTCACGGTGGGAGCCGGCCTGACCAACGAAGTGTTCGCACAGGCCATCACACGCGCCGTTTACGACCGAAACAAGGGAGAAGCCGCCGAGCCGATCGAAACGCAGGATGGAATACTGGTGTCCTTCGTTTTGGACCGCAAGCCCGCGGACCCGAGTGAGCTGCTCGCGGTCGAAGCGGATATTACGCGTTTGCTGGGTACCCAGATCTCTACGCGCCTATTTTCGGACTGGCAGACGCAGCTTCTAGCTGACGCCAATTTCAGGACACAGGAGGAAATTTTCAATGCCACGGACACGGAGCAGGAATCCTCGGAGGATGGCGCCGATGAATCGGATACGAATAGCGAAGGTACCGAAAGCGAGCCGGAGGCGACCTAGCCCCCTGACCGGAATGTCGCCGACGTAAGGGCTCGTCATGATCAATTCATTCTCGGGACCGGCGGGGACCGCCGTCTCCAGAGATTCGACAACATCCTGAAAAGCACGAAAATACGAATTTGATACGGCGGTCCCCGCCGTATTGAGAATGAATGGGTCATGAAAGGACCATATTGGAGCGACAGCGTAAGTCTGCGACATCCCCCCCTGGCCGTGATCGGCATTCTTGAAAGTCATTCTCATTGTTCTCGATTCGGTTGGCATTGGCCAGGCCCCCGACGCCGCCCTCTACGATGACGAGGGCGCAGCAACTCTCCAGATGACTGCCCGAGCCGTGGATGGTCTGCGGTTGCCTCAGTTAACACGACTCGGCCTGGGGAATATTCCGCCCCTCCTGCCCTCCACACCCCCGATCGCCGGCGTCCCACCGATTGCCACCCCGGAAGCGTCCTTCGGCGCGATGCGGGAGATCTCGGAAGGAAAAGACACCATTACCGGGCATTGGGAGATTGCGGGTCTGGAAATGATTCCAGGCTTTACGATTTTTCCTTCAGGACCGCCCTCCTTTGCACCTGGGCTGATCGCTGAATTCGAAAAGCGCTCCGGTTTTCGCGTCATTGGCAACTATGCGGCGAGCGGCACGCAGATTATTCAGGACCTCGGAGTCCAGGCGCTCGAGGAGCGGCGGCTCATCGTCTACACCAGCGGCGATTCCGTGTTTCAGATTGCCGCACACACGGACGCAATGACCCTGGACGAACTTTATCGCGCGTGCAGGATCGCGCGCGAGCTGTGCGATCCTCTCCGGATCGGCCGCGTAATCGCCCGCCCATTTATCGGCTCAGCCCCCAACTTTGAACGAACCGGAGATCGAATAGATTTTTCGTACGAAACTGATGAACAGACGATTCTGCAGGCATTGTGCAAGGCTGATCATCAGGTTTTTGCCGTCGGAAAGATTGAAGATATCTTCAACGGAAAAGGAATCACGGAGTCGGATCATACGCCCGATAATCGAAGTTCGCAGAAAGCAGTTGAACGATTCTGCCGCGAGAAGAAGGACGGCCTAATTTTCGCCAACTTCATCGATTTCGACATGCTGTACGGACATCGCCGGAACCCAAAAGGGTACGCGGAAGCGCTCGAACAGACGGACGCCTGGCTTGCGGACTTTCTCCCTTCCATGGATTCATCAGACATACTTATCATCACCGCAGATCATGGAAACGATCCGACATTCAAAGGGACCGGGCACACCCGGGAATACGTCCCGCTCCTGGTATACCAACCGGGCACAACCGGGGAATCACTGGGGATTCGCAAGGGCTTCTACGATATCGCACAATCGCTGGCAGCTTGGTTTTCTATCGATCCGATGCCGCGCGGCAAAGCGTTTCACCCGTAGCGCGGCGATTGAGTCTTGGACTCCGTTCGGGATTTGACCAGGCGTCAAAACTTTTTTGCTTCACGAAACGATCTCCGGCAGAGAAGAATGGCACTCTGACTTAAGGCCTAATCATGATCAATTCATTCTCGCGAACGGCGGTCCCCGCCGTGTTCAGAATGGCTGGGTCATGAAAGGACTACATCGAAACGACAGATTAAGCCATTCCCGCCAGAGGAGTGATCGCAGCCACGTCATGAGGAGGAGTATTGCTCCACCTGTGATGGCAAGTATCGCGGCCCCGAATGATAGGGCAAGAAGTGCGAAGCGTAGGAGGAATCCTTGCCGATCGACCAGATCCTGACAAGGATTCGGATGCCTCATCACTCCCGCCCAACGGGGACGATCTGGTGTCACACGTACTGAAAAAACGTGGGCCACGGGCAGGATGCCCATGGCACGGTCAGACATTGCATATCGCGAACGTGTCGCGAAGCGCTTGTTCAAGATCAGCTTTCGGAACCAACTCATGCCCGACATAGCCATTGTAGGACAATTCTGCGATCGCCGCGCATATTCCCCGGTAGTTCAATTCCTGGGTGTCGTCCATATCCGCACGCCCGGGATTACCGGCGGTGTGGAAATGACCGATCCATTCGATGTTCTCCCGAATCGTCCGAATCACATCCCCCTCCATGATCTGCATGTGATAGATATCGTACAACAACTTGACCCTGGGGCTGGAGACCCGCTCGCAAACGGCCACGCCCCAGGACGTGTGGTCACATTGGTATCCCGGGTGATCGACTTTCGAGTTGAGCAGCTCCAGGTTCAGGTTGATCTTTTTTTCTTCCGCATAGGGCGCGACCCTTCGCAGCCCATCCGCGACCGCAATGATTCCGTCCTCCTCGTTCAGTCCATCCCGGCGGTTTCCGCTAAGACATATCACCCCGGGTATTCCGAATTCGGCGGCAATTTCGATCGACAACTTCAGCTCGCTCTCGATCCGGTCATGGTTCGACGGCTCGTTCAAACCGTCCTCAAGCGACTGGTGCCCACACATGCTCGCCACCGCAAGCGAGTACCGACGGGCCGTCTCCACGATCTCACCGAATTCGTCATCCCGGTTCCATAGCTCAACGGCGGAATAGCCAATCGCCGAAATTTCACGGAATAAAGATTCCAATGACATTCCCGGCGTTCTGAAAATAGGGAAACAGACCGATTGTTTAATTTTCATAGCCTTGAATAAACCCGTCCAGGCACCCGGAAGTCAAGTTTCGAACGACATCGAACTCTTGGCCACATGCAGGTGGGGCTTCCCTGGCCATCCGGAGCAAGAAGAAACCATGATTGGCGAATGGGAAGAGCACGCGCCAACCATTCCCTCCGCATGGTCATCTCTTGCACTGCCCAGGCCTGGAAGCTCAATCTACTCGCGGTCCGGCAGGTCCTTGAGCCGTAGTTTTCCCATTGCGTTTCGAGGAAGCCGATCCAGAAAGACAATCCGCTCCGGAACCTTGAACCGGGCAAGGTGTGCGCCGCAATATCTCCTCAGTTCCTCCTCCGTAGTCTCATCACCGGAGGCGACGACATATGCTTTTGGAATCTCTCCCTTCACAGCGTCCGGCACGCCGATGACGGCAGCCTCTTCTACTGCATGGTGCTCGGACAGGCAGTTAATGAGCTCCTGCGGATATACGTTGAATCCGTTGCAGATAATCAGCTCCTTCAAGCGACCGCAAATGACCAGGTTTTCATCGGCATCGAACCTCCCCAGGTCGCCCGTCCGAAACCAACCGTCTTGAAACGACTCCCGGGTCTTTCCCGGCTGCTTCCAGTACGCCTTCAGCACGTTGGGGCCGCGAACCTGGATTTCCCCGGTCTCCGCCGCCGGAACAGGGTTCCCGCTATCATCGGCGATTCGAACGCGAACGCCCGGCAACGGTTTCCCGACCGCTCCCTGAACCCGTGGCCCATCATACGGGTTGGATGTGATCATCGCGGTTTCGGACATCCCGTATCTCTCCAGGATCTCGTGCCCGAATGCATCACGAAACCGCGAGAAGGTGTCCGGCGACAACGGAGCCGAGCCCGAAACATACAAGCGCATCTGCCCGGGAATTGGACTCCCGGCCAGTACCGCTTCCAGAAGGCGCTCGTACATCGTGGGGACGCCGAAAAAGAGCGTGCCCCTTTCCTGGTCAAGCGTCTTGAGCACCTGGTCCGCGCGATAGCGGGAATGCAGAAATGTCGTGCACCCGGTGGCCAACGCGCCATGCAGCCCATTGCACAGACCGTGAATATGAAACATCGGAAGCGTGAGCAGAAACCGGTCTTCCTCAGTCCATCGCCAGCAATCCACCAGGGCGACAATATTGGAAACAAGATTTCCATGCGTAAGTACTGCTCCCTTTGATCGCCCGGTCGTTCCCGACGTGTAGAGCATCAACGCGGGATCCGCCTCGCGCACCTTGCAAGCAGGCCCGGTTGACGAACCCATCAAGTCCTGAAACCTCAGCGTGCCACCGGTTTTCGTCTCGGCGGTAACCACGATTTCATGAACACGGGGGAACTTTTCCCGGAGGGGTTGAAACTCGGAGTACCGGGACTCGTCACACAAAATCACTTTGGGCGCGGAATCCTGAATGAGATGCGTCAACTCGCGGTCACGGTAGAGAACATTCATCGGCACCACGATGGCGCCCAGTTTGAGCCCGGCCAGGTAATACGCGATCAACTCCGGACTGTTCCCCAGGTACATTGCAATTCGATCGCCGTGTCGAACTCCGCAGCGCCCGGCAAGACCCGAGGCAACCTCGTCGGACATTCGGTTCAATTCACCGAACGTATACCAGCGGTCCGCGAACCGGACCGCCCGTTTCTGTGCGCGCCCATGCAGGCTCGGCTCAAATAGATCAATTAGATTCATCTTCTGCATCTCTACGGAACCCCGGCCGTACCACAGGGATCCGACCCGTGTAGCGGAGACTCAAGCACGAAGCCAACGCGGTGGCATGGGCTTCCAGCCCGTGTTGCGGAGCCCAAAGCAGTGGCACGGCTACGAGAGTTCCCCCTTCGTCGTGAACTTTGTCGCCAGCTTTGTCGAACTTCAACTTCCGCCGATTAGGCTCGCGAGTATGCTCACGGGCAAGGATTAACCTAGTCGCGAGCCGACTCGTGAGCTAAATCGAACCACCAACGCCGATACCCGAACCCGCTTATCCCACACACACTCCCCAATCCGTTACCGACCAGAATCCAGTGGTCATTCACTCTCTTCCCTATCCTGTGGCTCCGGCGGTGGGCTCCGCTACACGGGTCGGATACCCGTGGTACCGGGCTTCTCCCGCGTTTCTCCTCCCTTGATTCCATAGACTGTTCCAACTACAGTGCCCTCTCGCAGTGACCACATCCCGAAAAACCGAAACCCCTGCCTTCCCCGACCTGAGCACCGTGCCGCGGGTCGACCGGGTTGGCGTGGAGGAACGGTGCGCCCGATTTCAGACTCGAAGCATCAAAAAAGAGTCCAAGCTCTACGCACTCAACCTAGTGCTGAGTATGATCGATCTCACTACGCTGGAAGGGCAGGACACCCCGGGGAAAGTGAGTCAGCTTTGTTACAAGGCCCGGCATCTTCATGATGCGAATCCAGGTCTCCCGCATGTGGCGGCCGTTTGTGTGTATCCCACCCTGGTCCGCACGGCGCGCAAGGCACTGGGCGACTCCGGCATTCACGTGGCATCCGTAGCGACGGCTTTTCCCAGTGGCCTTGCGTCCCGGGAAGTCAAACTACGCGAGACCCGGTTTGCGGTCGACGAGGGCGCGGATGAAATCGACATGGTGATTTCCCGGGGCCATTTTCTCGCGGGAGATTATTCCTATGTCTTCGATGAGATCGCGGCCGTCAAACAGGCCTGCGGCGAGTCTCACCTCAAGGTTATCCTGGAAACCGGGGAACTCAGCACGTTCGACAACGTCCGCAGGGCCAGCGTTCTTGCAATGCATGCGGGAGCGAACTTCATCAAAACCTCCACCGGAAAAGTTCAGCCGGCGGCGACACTCCCCGTCACCTTCGTTATGCTGCAGGCCATCCGTGACTACTACTGCAAGACAGGGCGAATGGTCGGGATGAAGCCCGCGGGCGGGATTTCAAAAGCGAAGCTCTCCATCCAATACCTGGTTATGCTTCGGGAAACGCTGGGAAAGGACTGGATGAGCCCGGACTGGTTCCGGTTTGGCGCAAGCAGCCTGGCCAACGACGTCCTGATGCAAATCATGAAACAGCAAACCGGGGCTTACCAATCCCTGGATTATTTTTCCAAGGATTGAACCATGAGTACCTCGTCCGGATCCAAAATCAGTTTCGACACGGAGTGGGAATACTCGCCTGCGCCGGAGAGTACCTCTCACGTCACGATTGAGCCGCAGTACGAACTTTTTATTAACGGTGAGTTCGTTGCGCCCCAAGACGGCACTTACTTCGAAACCATCAACCCGGCGACGGAAACCGCGATCACGAAAGTTGCTGCCGCGGGGGACGGAGATGTAGACCTCGCCATCCGGGCAGCGCGGGCCGCCTACGAGGATTCATGGTCGAAAATTTCCGCCTCCGAACGGGGCAAGTACATGTACCGGATTGCCAGGGTGATCCAGGAGCGGGCTCGCGAATTCGCGGTCGTCGAATCGCTCGACGGCGGCAAACCCATCCGCGAGTCGCGGGATGTGGATGTTCCACTTGCAGCAGCCCACTTCTTTTACTATGCGGGATGGGCGGACAAACTCGAGTACGCTTTCCCGGGCAAGGCGCCGGCCTCCCTGGGGGTCGCGGGCCAGATCATTCCCTGGAACTTTCCCCTGCTCATGGCCGCTTGGAAGATTGCCCCGGCGCTCGCCACCGGAAATACGGTGGTACTGAAACCGGCGGAGACAACCCCTCTCACCGCGCTGCTCCTCGCGGAAGTTATTCGGGATGCCGGAGTTCCAGCGGGCGTGGTTAACATTGTGACCGGGGAGGGGTCGACCGGCGCCGCAATTGTCGACCATCCCGGCATCGACAAGATCGCATTCACCGGCTCGACGGAAGTCGGAAAGATCATTCAGAGGGCCGTGGCCGGCTCTCCGAAAAAGTACACCCTGGAACTGGGAGGCAAGGCCGCCAACATCGTATTCGAGGATGCTGCGATCGATCAGGCGGTTGAAGGAATCGTCAACGGAATCTTTTTCAACCAGGGTCATGTATGTTGTGCCGGCTCACGCCTCTTCGTGCAGGAGTCCGTCGCGGAAACCGTGATTGATAAATTGAAAGATCGAATCGAAAAACTTATCGTGGGCGATCCACTCGACAAGAATACCGACATCGGCGCGATCAATTCGAAACCTCAGCTCGAGAAAATAGAAGAGTATATCCGAATCGGTGAGGCCGAAGGCGCGGAGCTTTACCAATCTGGCTGCGCGGTTCCCACGCAAGGATTCTGGTGCCGCCCCACCCTGTTTCTCAACACCTCTCAATCGCACCGGATCGTGCAGGAAGAAATTTTTGGGCCGGTGCTCGCGGTGCAGACCTTCCGCACGGTTTCAGAGGGCATTGAGAAAGCGAACAACACGCCGTATGGGCTTTCCGGCGGCGTTTGGACCGACAAGGGTGCAAAGATATTTCACATGACCAGTAAGATCAGGGCCGGAGTTTTGTGGGCCAACACCTTCAACAAGTTCGACCCCTCCTCCCCCTTCGGTGGCTACAAGGAAAGCGGCCTCGGGCGGGAGGGCGGCCTGCACGGCCTGATGCCGTACGTGCGCATGGAGTAAGGGGATCATGATAGAGAAGGCCAAATCTACATCTCAACGTCTGCCCGTCGCGAAAACGTACAAGATTTACGTGAACGGAAAATTTCCCAGAACGGAATCGGGGCGGACCTACCCTCTGCCCGGATCAAGGGAAGATCCCGCCGCAAATATTTGTCTCTGCTCACGGAAGGACTTCCGCGACGCCGTGGTAGCGGCACGAGCAGCGGTATCAGGCTGGTCGGGTAGCAGTGCCTATCTACGCGGGCAAATCCTGTATCGCATTGCCGAGATGCTGGAAGGACGCAAGGATCAGTTCGTGTCTGAGCTTGTCCGAACCGGCCTAACCAAACGCGTCGCGGCAAAGGAAGTGGCCGGCTCGATCGATCGCCTGGTTTACTATGCAGGGTGGTCCGACAAGGTCCAGCAGGTCTTCAGCTCCGTAAACCCGGTCAGTTCTTCTCACTTCAATTTCTCGATGCTGGAGCCGACTGGAGTTGTCTCCGTCATCGCTCCGGAGGAGTCCGCACTGTTAGGCCTGGTCTCCGCGGTGGCGCCGGTCATCGTAGGCGGGAACACCTGCGTTGTGTTGTCATCCTATACCAAGCCAACTTCCGCGATCTCGTTTGGCGAAGTTTTGCACGCCTCGGACATCCCCGCGGGGGTCGTAAACCTGCTCACAGGGCAGCGGAAAGAACTGCTGGAACATTTCGCCTCGCATATGGACGTGAACGCCGCGGTATATTACGGTGAGGACTCGGACGAAATTCAATCCTTACAGGAGCATGCCGCCTTAAACGTGAAACGGGTAGCGATCCGGTCTCACTCGGATTTTCAAAAAGCATCTTCCCAAGGGCCATATCATATTCTGGACACCCAGGAAGTGAAGACCACCTGGCACCCCGTGGGAATTTAGATTTTGAATTTTGGATTGGAAACATCGACCCCAGCGATCACAATCAAAAACCAAAAATCCCCCATGCTTCCCCACTGGCTTATTGAGAAAAAACGCAACGGCGAGGCGTTGAGTGGGCAGGAAATTCGATTTTTCATCGACGGATTTTCGAGCGGCGCTATTCCCGACTACCAGATGTCGGCCATGGCAATGGCAATATTTTTTCGGGAAATGACCGGCGAAGAGACGCTGGCACTCACCGAAGCGATGATGAATTCCGGGGATGTGGTGGATACTTCCTCCATTCAGGCGCCGAAAGCCGACAAGCATTCCACCGGCGGTATCGGGGACAAAGTATCCCTTATCCTGGCGCCACTGGTAGCCTGCTTCGACATTGCGGTTCCCATGATTTCCGGACGAGGCCTCGGCATCACCGGCGGGACACTGGATAAGTTGGAGTCGATTCCCGGGTATCGAACGGACCTCGTTGAGAAAGAATTCATCTCCGTCCTCAATCGATGCGGCTGTTCCATCATCGGCCAGACGTCGAGCCTGGCTCCCGCCGACAAGAAGCTCTACGCCTTGCGGGATGTGACGGCGACCGTGCCGTCGATTCCGCTGATCGTGGCAAGTATCATGTCAAAGAAACTTGCCGAAGGAATCGACTCACTTGTGATGGATGTCAAATGCGGCCGTGGCGCGTTCATGCAGTCACGAGAAGACGCCCGGCAACTTGCCCGGAACCTGGTGGATGTAGGCCTGGGGATGAACAAGAACATGGCGGCGATCATTACCGACATGAACCAACCGTTGGGACGCACTGCGGGGAACGCCCTGGAAGTCGCGGAATCCGCCGAATGCCTTCGGGGAGAAGGCGCGGAAGATCTGATGGAAGTGACCTATGCGCTTTGCGCCAGAATGCTCCTGCTTTCAGGAAAAGCGATGGAAAAGGAAGAAGCAATTGAAAAATTACGAGAGAAGATCGACAACGGAGAAGCCTTCGAGAAATTTCTGGAGATGGTGAGAGCACAGGGAGGCGACGAGGGCGCGATCGAAGACACCGGGCGACTGCCGGCGGCGGACATTCGCGAGCCCTATCCCTCGACGGAATCCGGATTTATCAGCGATGTAAACGCTGAGCTGATTGGGCGGGCCTGTATCGTGCTCGGCGCGGGCCGGCAAAAGACAACCGATTTGATTGATCCTGCAGTAGGCGTATCGGGGATACCGAAAATCGGGGAACCCGTCACCGCAGGCGAACCGCTGCTGATCATACATGCGAATGAACCCGAAAAACTGGACGCTGCGAGACAGTATCTCAAGGATGCTTTTGAAATCTCTGACCGTCCCGTATCTTCACCACTACTGATTCTGGAAGAGATCATTCCAAAACCACCGCAGCGCGCCAGTGGACCATAATTTGGAGTGCGGTGGCAGAGCGCATCGGCGACACCGCTTTGGCTCCACGCGGAGCGTGCTCCGGAGCCGTGGCACAACCCCGGCAGCTTCGGTCCCGGCTTAGGTTCAGGCCCCCCCTCCGGGGGTAGCCAAAGTCGAAGATCCCGGGCCACGTGCCGGGGCGCCGTCGCCGCTGCGCTCTGCCGGCGCACTCCAAAATTGGCTCTTGGAAACGGATGAAGTAATCATTCAACAAAAGTTTTTAACTATGATAGATTCTGATATACGAAGCATCCGGAAGGCATCCTTATGAATCACGAAATCATGGAAGAGGCGGCGGCTTTTGTGCAGTCACGCTGGAGTGATCTATCACCGGCGGCGGGGATGATCCTGGGATCCGGATGGGGCGATGTCGTGGGCGCCTTTACCATTGAGGACGAGATCTTGTACGAAGAGATCCCGGGGCTCGGAAGGCCGGGCGTAGCGGGACATGCGGGCCGCCTGGTTCGCGCTACTGCGGCGGGTCGTGAAGCGCTGATCTTTCAGGGACGACGGCACTTTTATGAAGGGGAAGGTTGGACGGCAATCGCTTTGCCCGTTTTCGTCCTCAAAGCGTGCGGGGCGCCTATCGTGGTGCTGACCAACGCCGCGGGAGGCATTCGGGACGAGTTCTCGCCTGGTGACCTTATGATTATCGAGGATCACATCAATCACATGCATTCGAATCCTCTGATCGGTGAACATGACCCGACCTGGGGTGTTCGATTTCCGGACCAGTCCAATATCTATGACACCGAACTGCGGAGCGCTCTGAAACGTGCCGCCGATGCCGCAGGTGTTCCAATTCAGCGCGGCGTTTACCTCGCCGCCTCGGGACCTTACTACGAAACGCCGACGGAGATTCGATCCTACCGAACCCTGGGCGCGGATGCCGTCGGCATGTCCACTGTTCCCGAAGCGGCGCTGGCGAACGCCGCGGGTTTGCGCGTTGTGGCGCTTTCCTGCATTTCGAATCTAGCGGCAGGAATCAGCAAGAGCCCATTGACCCACGAAGAAGTAACCGAAACAACTCAGGCCGCCATGCAGCGGATGACCTCGGTCCTGGCCGCGTTTTGGAAAGAGGTGGCCCGTCATGGATGATCATGCACGAAAGTTGATCGAGGCAGCGGTCTCCGCCATGGCAAACGCTCACGCACCGTATTCAAAGTTCCGGGTTGGCGCCGCTCTCCTCGACAGTGATGGGGCCATTCACACCGGCTGCAACGTGGAGAATGCTTCATACGGATTGACAAACTGCGCGGAAAGAACGGCCGTGTTCAAGGCGGTCAGCACAGGCAACATATCCTTCGAGGGCATAGCGGTGGTGTGTGATCAGGATGATCTCCCCTACCCCTGTGGCGCGTGCCGCCAGGTACTTACTGAATTCTGTGATGCGAAGACGCCGGTGTATGTGGCGTCGGCAAGGAATTCTGAACAGTATGAACGCTTTCAGCTCGGCGAGTTGCTGCCGAAATCCTTTCGAAAGCTCCCATAGAGCCTTCTATTTATACCCGGACTGAATTCGGTAAAAACGCTGTGTCTGCTCACCGTCGGGCGAAATGACGAATGCACCATTGCCCTGCAGAGGGCCGTCCGCCTATGACTGCCCGGGTCGAAACCGTCTGGCCGTCGAAGCGTGCGCGGCGATACCGCCCCATCGGGGTTCAATGCCGGAGTGTTCACAAAGGTTGGTGTTGACGTATAGCGGTCGCCTTGCGTTCGCGTCAGGGTTCGGCAACACTTGGACCAGCATACCGGTCGTACCATTCATCACCAGTGCGCCGAACACCTGAATGTTGGCGGTGTCCGGCATCAAAAGTTTTACCCCGGCCCGATTTTCTACGGAGAGTACTCCGTTCGATGAATTGTATGCCGGGGGAAACGGATTCGAAGGCGGAGTTCCGCTGATTTCAAAGACGAAGCCTGAAGATCAAGACTAGAACGGAAGTCGCTGGCACATGAACGTTCTGAATGCAGAAGTGGACCCGGATAAATACGCGGATGCGTGCACGGTGGAAGAGCTGGATTTGAAAGACTTCGATTCCACGGACATGTATTTCGAGTACCCGCTTTTGCCCCGGCATGGTGGCCAACGCTAAGCACGATCGCTTTGCCTAATGTTTCATTTGCTAGTAGGCGGCAACGGTAATTTCGTTCGTTGCCGCCTACCACCAAAACTTTCTCCCAACAGATCGGAACTCGGACAAGTGCGGATTAACCCGCAAATTTCATGAAAATTGCGGGTTAGTCCCGGGACATGAAGATGCGTAGTACGTAATAGAACATCAGCGCTACGGAGGCAAAAAGCTCAAGCGATGCACCGACATAACGGTCTTCCGGATAGTGATGAAGTATGTTGGAGGTGTCG
>CAUZEO010000057.1:0-19254 GCA_963578625.1 Kiritimatiellia bacterium
CAGGTTTTCAACAAGCTCGACCAGCTCCCTGCGTTTGGCCCGAAAGAGCCCGCGGTCCTTCGCCCGGGTCGTCAGGACCGTCTTCACGATCTCGTCCAACTGCTTCTGATACGTCTCCCCCGCCTCTCCCAGCGACTCGATCTTCTCCCGCGCCATCTTCAGCAGCATATAGTCCTCAATACCCATCCGTGTGTACTGCCACCGGCGGCTGGGGAGGACGGTCTCAGCTGTCCGGACGTCCTCCGGCGGCCTCGTGTATGCCCCGCCGACCGGATAGACCATGGGCCAGTAATCCTGGCCGACCATCTCCTCGTCCCAGACGGGCGAGCCCCCGTTGTTCGTGAGCATGTTCCAGAAGTTCACGCCGGTGGCGCCGTGACGGAATGCGGTCCAGTGCAGGTACCGGTACCATCCGAGCGGATCGCGCTCCTTGCCGGTCCCGAATGACGCATCGGCGGCGCCGTAGAACCACAGTTCCCGGCCGCCCGACGAGAGCACGGGAAATCCATCCGGCGCGTTGTCGTACTCGATTCGCGGCGCGTGGTAGATAAAGACGTTCATTCCCGCCGCGACCAGGTCCCGGGTCGCATCTCGCGTGGCCTGCGGGATGGTAATGGTAACGCGCACGTTCGGATCGATCGAGTGGATCAACCGGCAGAGGTGCTCAACGTTCTCGTCAAGCGTCTCGTCAAAGGCCTGGATGTTGAAGGCGTCGTAATCTCTGCCGCTCCCCTTGATACGCTCGATCATCGGGACGAGCCATTCCCGGAACACGTCCTTGAATTCGTCGCTCATCCATTCGGATCTTCCGAACCAGTCGTAATGCGGACGCTCGGCGTGATGGTTGAAGAACAGGATAATGCCCACCTGGTCAAAGTCCTTGTGAAAAGCCAGGAACTTGTCCAGCTTCCGAAAGTCCGGCCGGACCGGCCGGATGACCTCGCCCTCGGCGTTCTTCGCCGGAAAGGAATACGCGCCGGAGGAGCCGTAGGCCACGGTGATACGGTGCGACAGCATCGCGTCGCGCACGTCCTTCAGGATGGGCTCCTCCCCCGTGTCGAGATAGGACCAGTTTCCCGTCGACAGTGGGGTCTCGTGGCTGAGGACCACGTCATGGACCTGGACCTTCAGCGGGACAAGGTGGGGCCGGTCGCCTACACCCACGCTCACATCGTAGTCGTAAAGGCCGGGGCGGGCCCCGCTGCTCTCCGCTTCCAGCCAGATGAGTTTCGATTCGCCCGAGGGGATTACCTGCGGGCAGTCGTTGGCCAGCAGGGCGTCGGGGACATAGCGGGCGTTACTGGTCACGAAGAACCGGCCCACCCGGACGGCCATCCGCGGGGCGCCTTCGCCGCCACCGCGGAAGGAGATCCTCAGCGGCAGATCCTGGTCCGTCAGGTTCGATGCCCCCAAGGCGGTTGCTTCCAGGGCATTGACCACCGTGTGGATCGTTCCGCCGGCGTCCGGAGCCGGCGTCCCGGGCAGAGACAGCACCGTAAACTGCTCGTCGGGCACGACTTCCCAGACCAGCGTGTCGGCTCCATACACTTCGCGGGCCCGAAGGCGATGCTGCTCGGTGAATTGGGTACGCAGTTGCTCGTATCGATCCGACTGCGCCCTGACCGCCTGCACAAACGTCTCCAGTTCCTCCCGTTGGGCCTCCCGCTGCGGAGCGGGCCAGTGGGCAATATGGCGCCGGACGGGAAGCGTGAGGCTTGACGCCAGGCTCACAGCCCGGTTGCCGCCGGCGAGCTGCTTCTGAAGGCCTTTGGCCCCGCCGGCGGAAAGGCCGGTCTGGATCGGCAGACTCGAGCCGGGCCGGGCGGGGACGATGCCCTTCAACTCAATCTCGTCGACCACGATGGAGTAGTGTGGCGCCGGAGCCATGGCCGCGACCGCCACGTAGCGCGCCCGTGTATCGTTGAGGTCCAAGGGCACGCGCAGGGTGATGGGGTAGTACCCACCCCCGGCTTTCGGCGGCGGAGCAGGCAATTCGCCGGCCAGCACGTAGGTTTCATCGTCCAGGCTCACGAAGACCTGCAGTCCCGCCTCGACCACCCCCGCATGAATTCCGCCGGCCGTGTGGAAATGAAGTTCGGTCATCGTGGCCTCGCGGCCGAGATCAAACCGGATGACCACCGGTACGTTGACCCCGGCTATCCAGCAAACCGCGGACTTCTGCATCCACAGGCTCCAGGACGATGTGTCGCTGTGGCCGTCGGTGAGCTGTCGCGCGTCGCCTTCGTCACCTGTGTGGTGATACGTTGGCTCGGGCCAGTATTCGTAGGGGCGATGCAGGACGAGATTCGTCTCCCCCTCACCCAGCACCGGCCCCACCAACAGCAGGCACGGCAGTACGAAGAACAACAGTCCAGGTATTTCTTTTTCTTTCACGGCCCGTGTCGTCCTTGAGAATGCCTTGCCTGTCTGGAACTCCAACCGGCCCCGGCTCAGGGGCGCCACCGGATAAGACACACCTGCCGCCCGCCGGCATCCGCGGGACCGGTCCCTTTGGGTTCCGGCCGGCTCAGGTATCCCGAGGTAAACGCCGTGAGCAGCGACCCGTCCGGCAAGAGGACCGTCGAGGTCGAGGTGGGATTGTTCGCTCCGGACCACTTCGCCAGGATGTATCGGTGAGACAGGTCGGCAGGGCTCTTCGGAGGAATGATGATCGTTGCCTTGACCGTTTGAAGCGCTCCGGCCCGTATCACCGTTCCTGCCGCCGGTGGGCTGAATTGAGTTACATCTCCCATTTCTTTGCTCCTCTCTTCAGGTGCCCTTGCCCTGAAACGCTTGGCATTGAGGCGCACTCAGGGCGAAGCGAGTTCCTCAACGAGTTCGACCAGCTCCCTGCGTTTGGCCCGAAAGAGCGCGCGGTCTTTGGCCCGGTTTGTCAGGACCGTCTTCACGATCTCGTCCAACTTTCGCTGGTGGGTGGCGCCGGCTTGCCCCAGCGTTGCGATCTCATCCCGCGCCATCTTCAAAAGCATGTAATCCTCGATCCCCATTCGCACGTGCTGCCAGCGGCGGCTGGGGATGACGGTTTCCGCGGTCTTGATCTCGTCCGGTGGTTCGGGGTGCCCGGGTCCGGAACGGGCCACTCGCCTGCCGGCACGTAGGTCTTGTCGTCCAGGCTTACGAGAACGCGGACGCCGACCTCCACGGCGCCGTCTCCGCCGCCGCCGGTGGTGTAGTCGCGAAGCTCGGAGAGGGTGGCCGGTTCTTCCAGGTCGAACCAGATGACCACCGGCACGTTGACCTCCGCGTCCCAGCCGACCGTCGGTTTGTCATGGCGGATCGATCCGGCCTTGTAGTTGGTATACCCGTCGGTAAGCTGAACCCGGTCGCCCTCGTCGGTGCACGCGAGCCCGGCGCCTGGGTGGGTATCCTGCCAGAAGTCGTACGAGCGATTGAGGAAGAGGTTTTGCGGTTGGGCGGCGGCCGACATTGATGTCGACAACAGAATTGGCAGTATCCACAGTCGAGACATTTGCATCCGATATGACTGCAGTCTTTTGAAGATTTGTACAATTATATATTTGGTGTTGAGCACCGTGTTGAGTCCGCTGGAGCGGTCCCCGCCGGTGTTGCTCTTCGCATGAAATGGAAGGAGCAGGGGAGGAGGCTGTTTAGACCGAGAAGCGCGTTTCGAATGCGCAATCCGGTTCTTTCAACCTCAGGTCTTTTGCGCCTGTTCATTCCATGATTTGAGCAACCAACGGCGGGGACCGCCGACTCCATGGTTGGGTGGTCCGAGAGGAAGAATTCTGGGTGGATCGATGGTCGGTGATCTAATTGATTGATTTCGAGCACCGTCCCACGATCCGCTTTCCCATGATCTTTCCTTGCTCAAGCTCGGGCCGGAAGCCTAAGCTACTAACGGCAGATTCCATATCGAAGTGACGAGGAGGATGGAAAGATGAAACAAATGGATATCCCCGCCGAAGAATTGAAGATGCCGCGCAGCCCCGATCTCGGGTGGCGGGAGCACCCGATCCGTGGGGGGGACGGCAAGGGCGGTTGGAGATACCAGCAGGGTGAATACCAGTTCCTGCATGCCGAGAGGGACGTGCCTGCGGCGCTGATCCGGTGGAAACCGTAGCGACTCGTGTCTCGCTTGAACTTCATCTTCATCCTGACCGATCAGCAGCGTCGGGATTCACTCGGCTGCTATGGGAACCCGGTCTGCCGCACGCCCCACCTGGACCAGCTCGCCGGGGAAGGCACGCTGTTCGAGAATGCGTTCTGTGCCAACGTGATCTGCATGCCGTCACGGGCGAGCATCCTCACCGGCCGGTATCCCAGCGCCCACGGGCTGATCATGAACGGCATTCCGCTGGCCGAGGAAGAAGTCACCTTGCCGCAGGTGCTGCTCGATGCCGGATACACGACCGCCTCCGTAGGCAAGCTGCACCTCACGCCGCACAATGATGAGCCCTGGACGACGGGCGCCTCCCCCTATTGCAGCCCCGAAGGTCGGCGGTGGCATGAGGAAGGACGGCCGATGCCCAGTCCCTACTACGGGTTTGAGCAGCTTCGGATGCACGCCGGCCACCCGGACGACTGGACGGACCATTACCGTGAACTCACGGCCATCGATCCGGAACTGCCGGAACGCTGGGACATCGATTACGCCCTCCAACCCCCCTCGGGCGCGCCGAGCAGCTGGAAATCGGGGATGCCGGAAGAGCACGCAAGCTCGGTGTGGGTGGCGGACGAGGCCACGGCCTGCCTGGAACGCTTCGCCGGAGCAGACCGGCCGTTTTTTCTGTTCGTGGGGTTCCCGGACCCCCATTTTCCCTACTGTCCGGTCGCTCCCTGGTGCGACATGTACGACCCGGCCGACGTGCCGCTACCCAATCGTTCCGCCAACGAACTGGACCAAGCCTGCGCCGATTACCGGCGGAGCATCGACGCGTTTGCCGCGGAATGGCCGTACCATCCGCTGGAGATGCCCGAGGCCCACATCCGTGAAATTATCGCGCATACCTACGGCATGGTCTCCCAGATCGATGCCAACGTGGGCCGAATTCTCGCGCGGATGCGCGAACTCGCACTCGATGAGTCGACGGCGGTGGTCTTCCTGACGGACCACGGCGAACACCTGGGCGACCACTGGTTGACCTACAAGGCCTACCCGTTCGACGAACTCGTCCGCCTACCCATGATCTGGCGGGTCCCCGGCGGCCCCCCGGGCGTCCGAATTGACGGGATGGTGAGCCTCGTCGATATCCTGCCGACCATTCTGGATCTGGCAGGGGCGGATTCACCGCGTGGAGTTCAGGGCCGATCCTTCGCCGACGCGCTGCGTGGAGAACCGTTCGAAGGCCGCGACGCCGTGCTGCTGGAAGATGATGAGGAAGACAACCGAAGCGCCACGCGCACCCTGCGGACGGAGCGTTACCACATGACTTTCGCCGTTCCCGACGGCGATGGCAGCTTGTTCGACATGGAAGACGATCCGGATCAACTCGTCAACCGGTGGTCCGATCCCGCCTATGCGAAGGTCAAGGCCGAGCTCTTCGAGCGGCTCGCGGCGGAAATGATGGCCGCCTGCGACCCCAAGCCGCTGCGGCGAAGCAGTTCGTAATACTCCTTTTGCTCGGCCAGTGATCTGACCCGGTCCCCCAATTTTGGAGTGCGGCGCTTTGCGCCGCACTCCAAACCTTGTGCTCCGCAAGTCACGGCCGCCAGCGGACGATGCAGACCTGCCGCCCGAAGGAATCCTCGGGGCCGGTTCCCTTTGGTTCGGGCCGGCTCAGGTAGCCGGAGGTGAACGCGGTGAGCAATGATCCGTCGGGCAGCAGGGCCGTTGTGGTCGACGTGGGGTTGTTCGCCCCGGACCACTTCGCCAGGATGTATCTGTGTTCTACGTCCCAGGTTTCCCCGTGGTCGTGGCTTACCACCGCTTCGACGCGCCACTGCGGATAGCCGTCCTCATCCACCAGCCGATTTTCCGCCGTCAGCCATCCCATGCGAACCACGTAGGCCATCACGATGTCGCCGTTCGGCATCACCGCGAAGCTGGGGTGCATGCGTCCGAATTCGTGGACGACTTCCACCTTCGTCCAGGTGTACCCGTTGTCCCGTGAAAGCGATACGCCCAGGCCCGCATGCTGGTCGAGCAACTGTTGGCCCTGGAGCCGGGAAATCCGGATCCGGCATCCCGCGATCATCGTCCCGTTGGCCGCGCGGCACAGCGCTACCTCGCTCACCGTCACCTCGCTGCCGCCGTTCCAGGCCGGAGGTTGCAGTTCTTCGGGCCAGGTGCGACCCTCGTCGTAGCTAAACCGAATGTGTGCCTGGAGGCCGCGGTTCGACGCCCCCGGCGGGGCAGGCGCATCCGGATCGGGTTTTTCCACGATCCAGATCGGCAGATAGATCCCCGCATTCATTTCCAGGCCGCATGATTTTTCCACCCGGATGACGATCGTATGCGCACCGGCGCCGAGCCCTTCATCCAGGGGGACGTGGAACGGTGTATTCCACATGATTTCGTTGGGCTCCTTCTGCTCGCCGACTTTCGCGCCGTCGATGAACACATCGCAGTCACCGTCCACCGCGCCGAACAGAATCACGAGCGGCGCGCCGGCGGTATCCGGCGCCTCGAAGTTCGTGGCGTACCATCCCACGCCGGCGGGCTCGCCCTGCTCGGTCCAGTGCTTGTCGATTCGTATTCGCCGCGGCCAGGCATCAAGCACCTCCTCTTTGTGCCACGCCTCGGCCAACCCCTTGTCGTCGGGATCGTGCCGCCAATGCCACTGGTCGGGAAAAACAACAACCTTGCTCGCGCCCGCAAAGGCCTTTTCCATGCCGTCGGAATAGGCGGTGTCGCAGAGCCGCACGACGTCTCCGGTATCGGGATCCCGATCCACCCACATCGGATCCCACGTGTCCCAGTGAAATCCACCGGACGTCTTCGGCAGGGGTTCGGAGCGCCAGGTTTCCCCATAGTCCGAACTGAATCCTCTCGATCTCTCGGAGATGAATTGCCCGGTGGCCACGACCAGCTTTCCGTTGCCCAGATAGGAAAGGGCCGTCGCATTGCCGAGATAGGTCACCTCCTCGGGGGTTCCTTCGGGGCAGAAACCCATATCCCTCAGGTACGTGGGCGTGGTCCAGGTCTTTCCATGATCATCACTGAAGCTCAAAACGGGAGAGCATTTAGCCAAGTCCTGCCACTGTTTGTAGTTGATGTGATAAACCAGCAGGAGTCTGTCCTTCTCCGGCATGTAGACCAGGTAAGGCATCCCGACCGCCGCCTCGTTCCAGGCGTCACCGATGAGCTGGTGTTCCGCCGGCAATTCCCGCGCCACGGTCTCGCCGTCCATCTGCAGGACGCGATTCAGGACCTTCGCGTCCGGCTTGAGATCGGCGGGGCTCTTGGGCGGAATGATGATCGTGGCCTTGACCGTCTCGAGCGCCCCGGCGCGAATCACCGTCTCCGGCGCCGGCGGGCGGAATGGATTGTCTTTTTCCATTACTTCTTCGTTCTTTTAGCGGGCTCTTCTTCAGACAGGCCCCTGAACAATACCCCCCAATCGACTACAGTCGACTGCTACCGACTGCTACCGACTGCAGTCGATTGGCGGCTTTCCGCTCCAACAATGCCCGTTTCCCGTCGACAGCGGGGTCTCGCAAGCACCACGTCGTCGACCTGAACCGTCAAGACGTGTTATGCCTTGTTCCCTGACCTCGACTCATTCGCCCGATCCCGGCAAGCGGTCCGTCAGGAAAGCGATTGTGATCAGTTTAAGCGGAGGAAACAATGAAAGCCATCGACATAGGAAAACACACACATGGAGTCTCAGGCACATGGAACGCAGCATCAGACCAGATCGAGATAAGCAATGTGAAAAAGCGGAATATCTACCGTTCGCCTGAGGAGCCGAGTTTTGTTTGCTGGCCGATACTTTGGAAAGAATCCGATGGCACGCTCAAGGTTTCATTCACGGAGGCAACGGGAGATATGGCTGGATGGCCTCCGGTTTATAACTTCAACAGCAACAAGTTGGAGTACTATTTAAAAACGCTGATTTCAGAAAACCTCGGAGAGACATGGAAGGATACGGGGTGGCGCGAGAATCTGGATCCCTTTTGGGTGAGGAATTCCGACCACCACATCCGCCATGTTTTTCAGATTCAGGATGGAACGATTCTTAGAAATTATTGCCACGCACTCGATGGGGTAACTGAAAACGGGCACAGGATTATCTATGATGAGTCAAAAACGATGGAAACCTTTCCTTTCACGCTCCGAGATGCGGAAGTCCATCCGAAGTTTACCTCGACATGGAAAAGCGCCGACGGCGGCAGGACATGGGAAGAGATACACATAAACCGTGCGGAACCATCTTTCTTTGCAAGCGGCATACACCCGTTGCGCAGCGGCTCTATCATAGCGACCGGCGGTTGTGGTGGAAACAGGATTGCGATAACCGAATCATGGGACGGTGGCAGGACATGGAGCCCTTTACAGTGTTTCGGAAATGACAGGGACCCCATTGCGCCTGAAGGCTTGAGCGAAGAGATGGATTTTGTTGAACTCCAGGACGGTCGGCTGTTGCTTATCGTGAGGACTTGCGGGATGGGGATTAACCATCAGCAAATGTATTTGAGCAGGGACAAGTCCGGCCGATGGCATGCCTCCGAACCCTCCACCAGGCCGCAGTTCCCTCTCAGCGGCTATCCGTATATGTACAGGGCATGCGACGAGACCATATTCTATTATGATGATACCGCTTTGCGCTATACCTGCGATGATGGCGAGACATGGCACAGCTTGCCGTTGGGATACGCGTACTACGGCCAGCTGGTTGAAGCAACGCCCGGACATATCGTTTCCATCACCCAGATGAACATAGGGGATTGCGCTTATCCGTGGAAGCATGATACGGCGATGATGCAGACGAGCTTTGACTACAGGCGCACCGGCGTTGTGGAACAGACCGAAGCGGCCGGTTCCGCCGCCACTGCCACATTGGGCGAAACGCAATACGGTGACTTTCATCTCTATGCGCAGATACGGGCCGATGGTGAAACCGGCCTGATATTTTCCGCGGACGGGGATTCCTACTGGTTTGCGGCTCTGGTCATACCCTGCAACAAGTTTCGCGCCCCCGGCAAGGCAGAGAAAGGCGAACAGGATTCCGCGCTGGTTCTGGGCAGATGCGAGGCAGGCAGGATTACGGTATTGCGCAGAGTCTACACAAGCAAGATAGCCCCCGGTTCATGGATAGAGATGCAGATAGACAAAAAGGGCAATATCCTCAAGGCGGCCGTAAAGTTCTCCAATGAGGACTGGTCCACCGGGAAATTTCCTGCCGTCTACAACGTTTTGTGCGGGGACTTCGGGAAAGGGAAAATTGGGCTATTCACCAACCGGAGCACCGGCGCGTTCAGGAATGTAAGGATAGGAACCGGCGGTCTGGATATTCGTTCCAACTGGTATTCTTCGGAGGAAGCGGCTATCCACCTCCCTCTCGATGCAGGACAGCAGAAATAGTGCATGATTTCTATTTTCTCATTCATTATCCTTTGCTTTGCTTTGAGTTACACTTTTCCAGTAGGCCGGATGACCTCTATGAGGCTTGACGAACTCGTCCCGGTTGCGCAGGAAACGGGTGTGCGTCTCCTGTTCGAGAATCTTTCCTACGACTGCGACTATCCCCTGCTGTCTCTGGCCGAATTGCGGGAAGCTTTTGAGCCCTATCCGGCCGAGTCGGCGGGCCTCGTCATCGACACGGGACACGCGGTCATCTCCGGCCGCGATCCTGCCGGCGAGATACACGCCGCCGGCAATCGACTGTGGGGAACCCACCTGCAGGACACCAATGGAACGGATGACTGCCATTGGAAGCCGGGCGACGGCGTGACGGATTGGAACGCCGTGCGCACCGCATTGGAAGACATTGATTACGCGGGCCCGTGGACCTTCGAGATCGGCTCGTCGAGCGGCGACGCAACGCGCGAGGAGATAGCACGAGCGGCCCGGTCAATGGCTGATCGATGGAGCGAGTGATTCTGCACTACGACGTAATCATACGCAGGGAGGAGATTGCGGCGGCATAAACGCCCCGCTTGAGACCGATGTCAACGCCGGCAAACAGGATGCGGACGCCTCTTCGAATATAGTCTCCCGCCTGCTTCGGGTCCGCGGTGATCATGCCGGCGGATTGAGCCTGGGCCAGCACCGCGTCGATCTTTTTTGCCATGGCGGGTTCTTTACCGGGACCGTGCAGGCCGAGTCCGATGGGCCAGTCCGCCGGGCCCACGGTCACCATGTCAATCTCTTCGAGGGCGCAGATGGCTTCGAGGTTGGCGAGGCCCTCGTCGCTTTCGACCTGAACCATCAGGTGCGTGGAGCGGTTGGCTTGTTCCAGCGTTTGTTCCACGTCGTTTCCGATTGCGTAGTCAAATGCGGCACTGGTGCTGGATACCCCGCGTGCTCCGACCGGAGGAAACTTGCCGAGGCGCACCAATTCGGCCGCCTGCGCCGCGGTCCGCACATCGGGCAGGATCAGATTGCCGGCGCCCGCGTCGAGCAAGATCTGCACATTCGTACGGTTCAGTTCAACGATCCGGACAAACGGGACCATGCCGAGATGGAGCACGCTGCGGCAGGTCTGTGCGAGTTCCGCTGGATTGAGCGGCGCATGCTCCGCATCGAGCCAGATCGCGTGATAGCCGGCTTGGGCGAACAACTCGATGTCAATCGGTGTCGCGTCGCGCGCGATGATGCCGTAGAGCACCGGGTTTTCATCCAGAAGCTGGGGCAGTCGATCGCTCATGCGTCTCATTTAAACCAGAGCTTGAAGGCCGTTCGGTTCATCACCTGATCAACCGCGTCCGCCGGCACGCCAAACTGCCCGCTGCGCACCAGGTCGATTTCCTTTCCATAGATCGCGTCGTCCTCCATGACCGGATAGTTGCTGCCGTACAGCAGGCGTTCCGATCCGAACGCATCATAGGCCCGTTGGACCAGGGGGATCACCTCGTCGTAGGGATAGTCGGTAAACATGTGAAAACCTGAGACCTGCAGGAACGTGCCTGGGAATTCGGCCAGCGGAAGGATGCGCTCGTACGTCTCGAATGTCGCGGAATCGAACCCGGTCCACAGGCCGAAATGGGAAAAGATCATGCGAGCATCGGGATGATCGGCCAGGAAATTTCCCAGTGAATTCACGTACGGTCCGAGCGTTGACTCATCGCAGGCGATAATGTTCAGACCCAGCCGGACGGCGTCGTCCCAGACCCCGGGATTCGTGTCCAGGGAGCGCGCGAGGATGCGGATGCCGCGGAACACGCCCCTGCCGGCCCAGTGCGCCAGCGCGTGGGATGCATCGTCGGATTCCGTGTCGATGACGAATGCGCCGGCAAAACGGTCGGGCCGGGCCGCGACGATTTCTTCGATGTACGTGTTGTCGAATTCCCCCAGGTGCTGGGCCAGGACCGCGCGCGGCACGCCGAAGCGGTTCATTACGCGGTCCACGTCTTCGACGGGACGCCACTTGCTGAGGCCGCAGTGAGAGTATCCATCCGTGATCACGGCAAAACCTCCGGCATGGTATCGTTAATCGGTTCCGTGCAATAATTCATCGACACATCCCAACGGGTCATCGACCGTACCTCTCCTGAAACCGCAACTTCAATGGAAAAGAGGAGTGGATCAATGAATGTAGCGGATGTCGTGGTCGAGGAGCTGATGGCGCGCGACGTCTCCTGGGTCGCCACGCTCAACGGGCACGGCCTGGCCCCCTTCCTGAATGCCTGCCGTCACGCGAACATGCGGATCATCGATGTCCGCAACGAGCAATCCGCCGGCTACATGGCGGAGGTCGCCGGACGTTTGACCCGTTCGGTCGGCGTGTGTGCGGTCAGCGGCGCCGTGGCTCACGCCAATGCGCTCACCGGCGTGCTCAATGCGCATTTCGACGGCGCGCCCATGCTGTTGATTACGGGCATCGCCCCGCAGGCCGCACTGGGCTGGGGCAATTTTCAGGACTTCAACCCCGGCCCCATGGCCGCGCCATACACGGCCCGGCCCACGCACGTGTACCGGGCGCCAATGGAAGAGATATTGATGACGCGCCCGCTACGGCGCGCAACCATGTCCTCCAGGACATGCCGGGTGCAGTTCAGCACGCCCGTAAACGTGACCATCTCCTGCTCACGGATTTCCGCCGTCGTCTCCACGAACGGAACGAACTCGGCCGGCGCCGCGGCATTGTTCACCAGGATGTCGATGGGACCCAACTCAGCGGTTGCGTGTTGTACCATTTTACGCACCGCTGCCTCGTCGTTCACATCGGCGGGAACCGCGCATGCCCGAGATCCGGCTTCGGTCAACTCCTCGCACGCTGCCCGTGCCGATTTTTCGTGAAACGAATTCACCGCCACCGCCACCCCCAGATCTGCCAGGGCCTGCGCGATCGCCCGGCCGATGCCCTTTCCGGCCCCGGTTACAAGCGCTACTTCTCCCGCTAGATTCAAAGCCCTATTCCCCTTTCGACACTGGTTCTGGGTTGTCGCCTTTGCGTGGCGCATTTCGAGGATTTTGCACAAGACCTTGCGAAAACCGAGAACAACATCACCCGATCATCCTTGGATAGAGATTATCCCAATCGACCTGCTTCCAGTACGGCCTCCCCGTGTGATACGCAGCGATGTTCTTCATGAACTGCTCTACCTGCGCGTAGCCGAAAGCAAACCGCTTGTTCAGGTTGAAGAGTCCCCCGAGATCCTCCGGCGCCACCGCATCGTCGGCCCAGATCCGCGTCGTCTCACGGGCCAGCCATGTCGCGTGCCGGGCATGTTCTTCGGCTCTCCGCAGTTCGGCCACAAAGGCCTCCTGGCTTGCCACATCTCGAATCGCAAAGGCTCCTTCATATGCTAAGTACGCCTTGTCCAGCGCCAGCGCCGCCTCCAGCGAGGTGTAGCCTGCCCGGGTCTTGTTGATCAGGTACCGCAACTCTTCCGCCGCGTCGCCCGAGGCGCCCTGCAGTGCCGCCGTGAAGCAGCCTTCCGCTTCCTTCAATCCGCCAATCGCTTCCGGGAGCAGTGTCAGGTTCTCCCGACACCACTTCATGAGCTTCCCCCAATACTCCTGCTTGCTTGTATCAAGGCTCATCATGCCCAGCATCTGGTGCTCGCTGCTTTCCACATCCTGCGGGGTCGGCGGCATAGCTCCCTGGCCCCAGTACCACGACACGTGCCCCGCCATCGGTTTCTCGAATCGAGGCCCGTCATACGGGTTGGTTTCATCCCGGAACATCTGCAGGGTTTTCAATTCCCACCCGTAGCCGTACGACGGCAGGATGTATCGTCCGTCGTAGCCCACTCGCTCCTCGTTTTCCTCCAGCAGGCGGTATGCGGTCCGGACATGCGGCAGCACATCGGCCCCGAAGACGCGGGTCAGGTAGCGGTCGTAAAAATCCTCCGGCGTGAGTTCCGGATCCCAGCAGCATTCCGCCTGGTACTGGACGTTGTGCTCGCTGCCCCGCGAGCGGATGAATTGAAACACCTGGCCGGTGACCCCGTTTTTCTTTCCTTCGGCGAAGAACCCGTCTTTCCGAAACAGGTCCACGTTGAACTGAAGCGAGATGGTGCTTCCGTCGTCGTCGTGCCGCCCGGTCGCCCACATGTCGCGCCCGGTCTCGGTCTGGAACAGCTCCATCATGATGCCTTCCCTCGCGGCAAATCCCCGTGACGTCAGTGCGCAGAAGGTCACATCCGGCGGAACCAGCTTGTCGAAGTAGGGGAAGATGTACTCCCGCCCGACGTTGGAGATCATCAGCCGGGTTCCCGGCCGAATGCGGTCGAGGAACGCCTTCAACTTCAGCAGGATATCCAGGAAGGCGATGTCGAACCGGAGGGAGTCGGGACTGGTTACTTCGTAATATCCGAAAAGTTTTTCTGCGCCGGCAAAGTGCGGAAGGTATTTTTCGTAGGTCTCCTGGCACGACGGACAAAAGCAGGGGATGGTTCCCTCGGACATCCACAGGCAGACGGAGTACGTGTCGGGATAGCGCTCGAACAGCGCGCGCAGCCGGGCCTCGTTCGCCTCCAGCGTGGCCGGATCGCTGGCGCAGACATACATTCCCATGAGCGATTGAAATGGCTGCGGCTTCAGGGATTTCAGGTGCCGTCCCACATTGGGGGCGAACACTAGCGGCTCGAAGCCGAAGGACACGTCGATGTGCCGGCTCTTCGCGTGCGTTTGGATGGCTCGCAATTTTTCCCCGCTGATTCGAAGCGCATCCTCGGGGGAAGGGCATCCCTGGAGCTCGGGCGGAGCGAGCCACTCGTAGGTGAACCGGTCGCTTCCGATCTCGAGGTCCCGGGTGTTGTAGGAATTCACCAGGCATCGCCGGAACGTATAACCGGACTCGATGGAGGAGAGATCTCCGATCAGTTTCCGCTCGCCGCGAAACGAATAGTCCAGCCCCGTGTCCCAGTCGAACCAGTGCCACAACAAGTGGTTGAACTTGAGCTTCGCCATCTGGTCGAGACACCGCTGGAAATCTCCCAGCGACCAGAGTGCGCAGGAGGTATAGTGGTTCCCCCAGTAGTTCAATCCACGGGACGTGAACGCCGGTTCCCGGCGAAGATCGAGTTGGGGCACTCAAGGTCCGGTCCGACAAACGGGATGATATCGCCGGAGATGCGGAACACCGCGCCGAGTTGTTCCAGGAACTCGTAGCCCGCGTACATCACGCCTCGCGCGGAGTCTCCACTCAGGAAGACCGTTCGCCGTCCGCGCCGGTCCTCGGTACGGATCTCGAAGCCGTCAGCGGATAGTGAATCGTCGTGCTTCCCCACAACGATCACGGTTTCGACGGTCTCTCCGCTCCCCGGGATCTCGCCTCGGATCGGAACCGCCGCGCCCGTCATCGCCTGGATGGTTCTTCTCAGCTCCCCCGCCACGAAGACGCCATCTTCACCTCCGTCACCACCCGGCACGATGACCGCCCGGGCTTCACCACTATCTACTATCGCATGCTCCATCAGATTCGCCTCCACCGATGTTGTTTTTGAATTAGGTTCAGGAACGCGCCATGCTACAGCTCCGTGCTGCAACGGGCAATCACTGCGGCATTTTGCTTCTGCGGACAACCTGAGGCAAGGTGTATTCCGTGAAGATAAAGCAGGCCGACAATCAGATCATCATCGACGCGCGGGCATATCGCTTTGTGCTTTCCCTGGAACACAACCGGGCCCGTCTGGCCGTGCCCGGCAGCGGCTGGGTCTACGATGTGGACACAAAAGGTTAATGACCGGCGCGAAAGGCCCTGGGTGGGCGTGGGTCCGGCCGCGAAGCCCGGCGAAAATCTTTTTGGTTCCTTCGAGATGAATCCCCTCGGGAACCTGACGGCGTGGATTGCGTTGGGCGATGTGGCTATCCGAAACGGATGCCTGCAGTTTATTCCAGGAACTCACAGGTACGGAAAGCGGGAGCCGATTCGGCTCGGTGAAGATGGTGACAGCGTTGACGCGGCGGGTGCGGCAAACGAGATGGAAGCCGAAAAGCCGGAGTTCCGGGCGGGTTCCGCTACATTTCCTTTTACTTGCTCGACAAGACCCGGCGGGTCAGCTATATTTAGGATGGCGGATTTCGTCTGCGTCAGAGTTTCACTTCAGGAAGAAGAGTGGTGTTGAATCGTCCAAGTGCTGGAAGAGCAAGCCTGTTGTTGGGAATCGTGGCCGGGTTCGCGATCCCCGACGCAAAAGGACAGACCCTCTTCTTTGAGGATTTCGAGGGGGGAAGCGACGGGACCTTCATAACCGCGAGTCCGTACCTTTGGACCGCCCAGGGGGCGTACAACGTGAACATCCGGAATTCCGCATTGCAGGATGTGGATCCCGACGGGCTGGCGGTGTGCGGGCATTGCTCGGACTGGGGGAAGGTGCATCTGTACACCAAGAACATCGGACAGACACTTCCAAACAGCGGGGTTTATGCGGTTTCCTTTCAGATGTATGCGCTCACCGGATCGAACGGCGGAAATTCCGCCCACTGGTCTTCGGTCGGGTTTCGGTCCAGCACCGGCATTGCAAATGGTGACACGTTTGCGGGCGGTGTGCTTCTGACTGTCAACGATCTTGACAACGGCACGCGCAACTGGAACTTCGATCCCCGCCATGTCACGAACGGGGGTTCATCCGGTTATGATTTCGCCCAAGGCGCGTTCTTCGAGGAGAACGTCACGGCCAAGATCGTGTTCGACATGGACAACAACGAGACGTGGGCAACGATCACCGGCCCTACAGGCAGCGAAACGTCCACGAAGTACCCGATCCTCAACAATGCGGACCTGGACGAAGTGGCACTGTATTGGGGCATGTTCAACCACGGATCCTACACGGCGGATCCGGCGGACGTAGATGACATTCGAGTCCAGGCCGAAACCCCTGTCGTACCCGCCACCCGGATGACGGTTCCCGACACCGTCGGGCTCTATTTCGAAAGTGAAGAGAACGAAGAGTACCGCTTGCAGCATGCTCTCGATCCGGTTTCCGCTATCTGGCTCAACTTCGGCCCCGTGATTACCGGAAACGGGAACGTCATGTCGTTCCACGATCCCGCCGGGGCGAATGCGGATCGAATGTATCGACTGCGGCTCGGGATGGCGGCGCCACCTGCGTTGGGCAATCTGATTCTCAATCAACCGTACACCTATTGGCCGACCCCGGATTACTACCAGTCCGCTGACCCGGGAGACATCACGCAGCTGACGGACGGGCAGACGTTCTACGGGGCGAACATGTGGGTGAATCCGGCCACGGCGGGATGGGGCGAGGGGGTGAATATACCCGCCGTCATCCTGTTCGATCTGGGCGAGCTGGCGAGCCTGTCCAACCTGAAGTTCTACTCCGCCGGCGGCGGAGGCGCCGGCGTGTGGGAGGTGGGAATCCGCGTGTTCACGAGCCTGGATGGGCAGAGCTTTACCTTCGCGGACGAGTATGTTGCCCCGCCCCCTCCCGACCCCTTGCCGACAGATCGCTATGGAATCATCCTGCAGGTTCCACTGAACAACACGCTCGCCCGGCACGTCGCCATCGTGCCCATGCCTGTTGAGCCCATTACATTCATTTTCGTCGACGAGATGGAGCTTTTCGGTTCCATTCCCCCGGACCCCGGCGCGAATGCTCTAACCGGCTTCTCGATCACCGGCAGCACTGCGCAGGAACTGCAACAGGTGCTGCAGGGCGGTCTGCGTGCGTCCCTGTACCTCGAGGATCTGTTCGCATCGATCGACAACCATCTTCCCGTCTGGCCGGAACCCCAGGCGAGCGATCAGGCGAACGACATGGACAGCTTCCGCAACCGCATCTTCGATGAATACCAGACTTTCGACGAGCTGCGCCTGGAGATGACCGAGAATCACCGGGTTCGCGCGGCCCAGGTGTACGGCGGCAATTCATTGGTGTGGGAAGTCGTTCCGGACGAAGACTTCACGATGCTGTCGTATCCGGCGGTGCTGAGCCCGCCACAGACCGCGACGATCCACACGGTGGTCAACGCCCTGGAGGCAACAGCGCTCGGCGCCGCGAACCTGACGAGTTCGGCGCAGTCGCTCTCGGTTGTGGTCTCCGGCGGCGGCGCGGGCGCGCCGCAGATCACGCCGCGGGTGGCACACTTCGTCCAGTCCACCTACGCGCGCTACACGCCGGACCCCCTGCTGCTTACGGACGGTTCGTTCTCGATTCCATCCGGCGAGTCGCGAATCATCTGGCTGCTCGCCGAATCGACCGGAGCGACGCCCGGGACCTATGAATTTACCGCCACCGTGACGATCGGAAGCGACGTGCACATGATCCCATTCTGTGTGCAGCTCCACAATGTGACCTTGACCACCACGACGCCGATTTCGACCGGCAACTGGTCTGACCTGAACGAGGGTGTCTTCCCCGGCGCCGATGCCGTGCGGGACTCCATGCTGGACCACCGCATGACGATGGGCGCCGCGAGCGCGCAGGCGCTCCCCCTGAAGGACGGCATGGGCAATGTCATCCGGCCGGTGCAGAGTGACTTTACGAAACTCGACCAGTATCTCGCATTCCACAGCGCCTTCGATCAGGTGAGCTGGTTCTACGCGTTCGATCAGCACTCCAGTCGCCCTCACCGCGACTGGTTCGGGCCGGCGGGGTGGATGAGCCAGGAGTTCCGGGACATCTTCGGCGAGTGGCTTACCAACTTCGTGGGGCACGTGACCGCGCAGGGCCGTAGCTACAACGAGTGGTATTTCCAGATGTTCGACGAGACGCTGGCCAACGAGGTGGCGCAACTCTGCGCCCTCATCAAGAGCATCGATCCGAATGTCCGGGTCAACTGCACCAGCGCGCATGCGACGACTGGCGCAATGGCGCACTTCGTGGCCGCGGGCATGGATATCTTCAACCATCACGCCCCTCTGATTGAATACAACAATGCCCCGAGCGGGTACCCGACCCTGCGTTCCGGCGGGCGAGAGCTCTGGCTCTATGGCGCCGCGGACGCGAAATTCGGCGGCGGACGTGAGCGGGATCCGCTCGAGTTCTTCCGATACATGCACTGGACGGCCTATCACCACGGCGCCGTCGGAGTGCATTTCTGGAACATGATCGTCAATAACGGCGGCGCGACGATCTGGGGACCGGACAACCAGTCGCAGGACTACTGGCCGATGGTCTATCCGAACGGGATGGCCTACCCCGCACTTCCGACGGGCATCTCGACGTCCGAAGAGGCGATTCCCAGCCGCCGCTGGGAGTACGTCCGAATGGGCATTGAGGACTACATGCTGCTCGACCTGGCGCAGCAAAAGATTGACGCCCTCGGCGGCGGCGGCGCGGCGTTCCAAACGCAGCTCGACAACCTTGTCATGACGGTCCTCGTCAACCGCGACGACGACCGCGATCTGTTCCGCCAGAAGCGGAAGGAGCTGGTGGAACTGGTTGAGACGATTCCGTAATTCACAGCCTGGCGTAGCGCGGAATTCATTCCGCGCTACATAATGGGGTAACGAGCTGGAGGCGCTGGAATGATTTCTCTCTTTTTCGCACTCACGCTGTCCGCTGCAGCCGATGACGGACTGGTTGTACACTTGGCGATGGATGAGGGCACGGGAACCGTCGCCCGGGATGCAAGCGGAAACGGAAACAACGCGATCATCACCGGCGCGACGTGGACGGAACTGCGCGACGGATTTGCGCTGAAGTTCGACGGCGTCGACGATTTCGCCGAGTGTGCGGATGCCGCCGATCTCAACCTGA
>CAUZEO010000058.1:0-18949 GCA_963578625.1 Kiritimatiellia bacterium
GTAACGCTCGGCTGGGAGGCGGTTAAGAGGGGCTGTGTGGTAATCGACAACGGCGATGATTTCAGGATGGACGATCGAGTTCCGCTCATTGTGCCGGAGATCAATGCCGATGCGCTGAGGGACCACCGCGGACTCGTAGCCAACCCCAACTGCAGCACCATCATTGCGCTGATGGCTCTCGCCCCGTTGCACAGGGCCGCGGGGCTGTCCCGCGTTGTGGCTTGCACCTACCAGGCGGTATCGGGCAGCGGTGGCAGTGCGGTGGACGAGTTGGAAACGCAATCCCGTGGTTGGGTTAAAGGGGAGGCCGTCGTGCCCGATGTGTATCCTCATCCCATCGCATTCAACGTGCTCGCGCAGATCGGCAGCGTGAAAGATGATTCGGGTGCCACCAGCGAAGAGCAGAAGATGCAGCGGGAGACGCACAAGATTTTCGGGGACGATTCCATCAGGATCAGCAGCACTTGCGTTCGGGTGCCGGTATTCAATGCGCACAGTGAAGCGCTGCATGTGGAATTGAAGAAACCGGTGACTGTGGAGCAAGCCAGGGAAATCATCAGCAATGCGGACGGAGTCGACCTCGTTGACGACGTAAATGAAGCCCAGTATCCGACTCCGCTGGCCGCATCGGGGATTGAAAATGTTCTCGTGGGCCGAATTCGCCGCGACGATGTCTTCGAAAACGGGCTGGCGCTGTTTGTCGCAGGTGATAATCTTTGGAAGGGTGCAGCGCTCAATGCGATTCAGATCGCGGAAACGATGATTCGAATCGGCGCGGATTCCGTGCCGGTGTCAACGATCGGAAATGCCGGGAATTGAGGGAGATCCTTCCCACGTCGCCGGCGTAGCCCAGGGCAAATCCCCCAAGTCTTCATCGGTGGAACCCGGGGTATGAGCGCATCCCAAGATCCCCAGCACGATGGCTGTGCCGCCGGCGAAACCTAGCCATCGACGGAATTCGGGTGCGTTCTCGTTGCTAGCCATGAGCTTTTGCTCGCGCGACTACACCGCACAGATCAGAGAGTTGCAGACGCACGTGGCGGGATATACTCGTCGCCAGCGGTAAAGGACTGACCATCCCAGGTGTGTGAGATTTCGGCTATCGACAGATTATCTTGCACTTTCCGCACCCGGATTTTACCAACGGGTTCCTGATCCCGGTGGACGATGAAAACGACGTTGGGTTGGAGCTCTTCATTGCGGCCCTTGTCGATCACCACGAAATTCCATTCCGAGTCGACGACCAGGATTTTTCCGCGAACGTCCATGATATCGACTGGCGCGGAAGAGGTGCCGTCGCCACTTCTACTTTCCATGTCGCGGACCAAATCATCGTAGTCTTCCTTCAGACTCCCGTAGTCCGCTTTCCAATCGCTCAAATCGCCTACCTTGGCCGCAAGTTCAGATTCCAGTTCGCCAACCTGCCCAAGAAGACCGGACGTTTCTTCTTTGAGGTCCGAAATTGCTTCCGCTTTATCGGCCAGTTCGTCGCTTTTCTGAGAGATGTCAGTTTGGAGTTCTACGATATGGTCTTCAGTTTCCTGCAATTCCGTCCGGGTCACCTTAAGTTCATCTCTGGTGTTGCCGAGCTCTTCTTCGGACTTCTCCAGGGTTCCCTGCGTTTCCACGAGGTCATTTTGCTTGATTTTGGCGGCCTGCTTGATGCCATTGAGTTCCGAATCCATCGAATCGTAATTCTCGAGGTTCGCGGGATTGAGCTTCTTGTACTCAATGTTCCGGGCAACCGCGATGTATCCATCGAGCATCTTTCGGACGCTGTCCTTGAGAATCTCACGCTTCTCGAATAGCAGCCCTCCCAGGACGGCGGAAACAATGGACAGGATAAAAAGGACGATGATAAGGGGCTTGAGTGCTTTGGCCATGATCTCTTGATTTCTCCCGAATACTTACTCTTCGACCGAAAACGTAGACGGGAGAGGGGTGCATTGTCAAATCCTTACCCAGGGTATTTTTGCCTCTGGCGTGGGCAAATCCGGCGACTCTGTTCGGCCCAAGAAAAATAGGGGCTCCAGGATGGGTTTACACCGGCAGTTTTCGGCAATCCTGGCTTTGTGGTCGAAAACCCGTCTCGGTATCCCGTGTGCGGATTATGGGAATCGCTTTTACCAAAACCTGACCGGTCGAATCCTCGATATCCTTGGTTTCATCGAGAATTCTGCACCCATCGAGAAGGAGCGATAGCGTCGCCTTCTTCAAGGGCTCGGGCGGAATCGGCGGATTTCCTCGGGCAAACTCGAATTGCCCGTCCTTTAGCGTGAGGATCAGAAAAACCGCGTCTTCGCCGGTGAGGCCACAATAGGACGCGGACAGGATCTCGCCCTGGTGAATCGCGATTTGGGCGTGCCGATCCTTGTTGTCCGCCACGGTAAGCGTCCCGTTTTGCCTCGTGCTATTGAGAAACTGGATCAGGTCTGTAACACTGAGAATATTCAGTTGGCCCGCGAAGCGGCCCCGCGAATCCGAGGTTTGATCTGATTCGGCGCCGCGCGGCGTCCTTCGAACTACCGGGTGGTTGTCTCCAACAAACTTTAGCTTGTAGGGGTTCAGGTAGACGCTGTCTCCAGTGACAAGCGCGTGATTGCCGGAAATCTTCACCTTGTTGACCAGTACGCCGTTCAGACTGTCCAAGTCCCTGATAAAGAAACGATCGTCGGCGAAGCGAATGGTCGCATGCCGCTTGCTGACCCGTGGGTCGGCGAGGACCACGTCGCACGCATTGCTATCGCGGCCAATAAGGATCTCGCGGTCCAAATTCAACGGAATGATTAAATCCCCAAGGATTAGGTATCGCTCAAACGATCCCTGTTGCTGATTTCCGTCAATGGCGAGCGGGACTCGCCCCTTCTCCGGGGGTGCCTCGATCCTCTCGGAAATCTGCCCTTCGTCAGGGGCTAGAACGTGTAAATGGCTGTGCTCTGTCATCGATTTCAAACATGGAACCGAACTGGGCTGACGGATTTGTGTTTTCTGCCTCAGCGGCCGCGAAAAGTCCATCAACCTTTCGCGCCGCCTGGCCACAGTATAGACGGATCAGGCCCGGATTCGACTCAGCGCCGAATACCACAAGCATGAGCATGTCGTTCGACAGGTTTTGCATATACATACTGCTGTTCGTCCCCTGGTGGAAGACACATTGGAATCCACCCTCCCCGATCATTTTTGCTAATTCCTGGGTGGCGAAGAAAGATCCCGCGGCAAGGGCGCTAAGGTTATCCTCCATGGGAATCGCTTTTAGCGTGTGCACGGCGAGAATATTCCCTCCCCGGTCACTAATATAGATTGCTTTTGCTTCTGCGCGTTGTACAGCGATCTTCAGCACGCACTCCAGCTTCGCACTGAGTTGCGAAGTCATCGTAAAAAGCATGAGTAAACTACCTCTCCGACACGCAGACTTCGTCCGGCATCGACGACGCTGCGAGATTGTTTTGTTTCATGAAATTCGACAGAACGAGCTTCGAAATGATATTCAAAGTTTCAAAGACTCCTGAGCCCTCAAATGCCACTGCCTCCAGCGTCGGTACTCGGGTAGTCCGCTGATTCAACAGGAAATCCATGTAATGCACCGGTGCTACGTTCGGAAGGTCGCGCTTGTTGAATTGAAGCAGGTAGGGCATCCGGTCAAGGCTGAGATTCTGCAGGTTCAAGTTTCTTTCCAGGTTGGCGAAGCTCTCAACGTTTTCTTCCATCTTGTCCCATTGTGAATCCGCCACAAATACGACACCGTCCACGTTGCGAAGCACGAGCTTCCGCGTCTCATTATATATTGCCTGCCCCGGAACCGTGTAGAGCTGGAATTTAGGGACGAATCCCTTGATCACATCCGACTTCAGGGGAAGGAAATCGAAAAACAGGGTACGGTCCTGCTGTGTGGAAAGCATCGTAAGCTCACCGCGCGCGCCCGGATTCACCGCCGTGTGAATCTGTTCCAGGTTCGTTGTTTTGCCACAAAGCGCGGGTCCATAATAGACCACTTTGAACGCAATTTCCTTTCGTTCGAAATTAATAAATCCCACGGCCCACCTCAGTAGAAGTTCGATGCTGCACTGTTTCCTAAATCCTGATCGCCATTCTGGAGCAGGTAGCGTGCCGTCGCGATCCGTTCCTCCTATTTCGCCACCGTTCGTTTCCTCATGCTCAATCTTTCAAATCCGAATCCCTTCACATCTGCGAATCTGACAGTCCTCTTCCATAATTTTCTTACTGCCGGATCGTCAGAGCCGATGGTTTCCTTGGAGGACACGCCGAGTTCCTTCGCCCTTTATAGATCTTTCGAGTTCAAGCCCCACTACCGGGCATATGCGTCATTGCATGTTATGACGGGTCATTGCTGGCAGAAGCATGGAGCTGTCCCGCATTGTATGGCATGCCTTTTGCTCATCGGTTCCTCGACTGAGCAAGACGACGATAACGCTGGACCCACCGTGGTCCGCAGGAGGCATAACGTGTCACTACTGAATTTTTTGTTTAAAGACAGGCAGGCAAAAGTGGAACTGGCGGTACCTGATACCGAGCATGTGGCTGCACCACTTCCAGAGGAAAGAGAAGAGGCGGAACTCGCCCAAACCGAAAATTTCGAACCGAATCTCCCCAAACCTGAATTCGATAATGACGATGAGCGTTATCATGGCGATGGGCCTACGCTTGCCGCGATTCCTGAGTACTCAGCTCCGAGCATGGACCCGGATGCAGCGCTGACCCTCAATGAGATTCGTGAGGCTCTTGCCAAGATCGCGGAGATTATCAATGACGACCCCGAAGAATCGAGGGAAGAGGAGAAGGGAGATTTTACCATCGTAGAATTGACCATTGCACAAGTTGCGGAGCTGGTGCCAAAAGTTTTCCTGAATTTGGGCGCGATAGACCAGCTTAGCCAGGCAGTACCCGTCAAGTTTCCGGATCTATACCAGCAGCTCTCAAGCGGTAAAGTATGCACCACCGTTGGTCGTATGTTGGCTTCGATGTCCGAATATTTGCTGGTTCCGGATTACGAAAAGTATCGCAAGGATGAAGTCGACGTTCCCTTGAACCTGGTAGTCGGAGCAGTGAAGCCGGAGGAGCTTTTGCAACGTACCACAGTCGAGGAACGGGATGACGGGATGGACGAAATGCCGAATCTCTTTAGCGGGTCGGCCTTCGGTGACGTTCCCGCAGCAGGAAGCGATTTCTCCGGAGGCTCCTTCCCGTCTGCCGATGAAATTGCAGAATCCGCGGAACCCCGGGACGATGGCGCTTCGGAGTTTTCCGATGAACCTGCCATCGATTTGGCCTCTCCCCTTGCGTCTCCGACGGGCGACGAGGTCTTTCAACGGGGTGCAGATACATTTTCTCGCATTCCCGGGGCCGGATCCGAGGCGACCAGTATTCCTAATTTTGATGAGTCCAGTCGACTGTCGTTCGATATGGATGAGGCCGATGTCGGCGCGACGGAAGAAATTGAAATGCCTGAATTCGAATTGGACGAGGACGTCGCTCTTTTCGAGCCGATCGTCGAACCTGAAGTGGCCACATCCCCGAGCAACAACGAGGAAGTCGTTGACGATGAGGATGAAGCCCCGTCCGTGAATCTAAACGAGGCCGATGTCGAGCAAGACGTAGTAGACTTGCGGGAGTTGGAAGAACCAACTGTGTCCGCCGATCTGGACGTCTCGGAGCAAACGGCCGAGCCCGCTAACAGCGTGGCGCCGGCTGTGACGTCCGGATCGCGCGTACACGGTACCTTGATCGGGGATCTTGATCTCAACACCTGCGATGCAAATGAACTTGCTGCCCGGCTCGACGGGGTCGGCCCCAAGCTGGCAGCACGCATTGTCCGGTACAGAGACCTTAACGGGAACTTTGAGAGAGTCGAGGACCTCGCACGAGTTCCGGGTGTCGGCCCTACTACCTATTTCAAGATGACTGGGGATTCATGGTCCGAGGCGCGCGATACACTTAAGCGCTCGATCGACGATCTGTTTTGCGGGGATAAAGATGCCATGCCGGACCTCGAAAAAGTCGCGGCCCGTTTCAGCGACTTGTCGGGCTTCGAAGGGTGCATTTTCACGCACGCCGAAGGCCACGTACTTGCCGCGAGCTGGAATAACGATCAGCAGGAAGTGCTCGGGGTCATTGCGCCTCAGATTTTCAAAAAAGTTCTTCCGTATGCGGAACAGCTTGAAATCGGTGATTTGAACCCGCTGACGCTCTTCGTCGAGGATTTTGCGGTCACCGTCATGGAATGCGGAGACGTCTACTTCGCGGTAATCTACAACGCCGGCAAATTTTCAAAGAAGCAACTGAATCTCGTGCAAGTCGTCGGTTCCGAACTGGAACAGCGAATGGAGCGCGCGATACAGAGCGCATTCTAAACCGATCTCTCACAACCCTCCTCCCACACATGAAGGGGCCCGCGAAAGCGGACCCCTTCTCTTTGCTACTTGACTCCTATCATGCGCTCCGTAAACTCCCGAGCCTGCATTCCAGGACCAGGAAAAGGGAGGTCGATAGTATGTTGAATTTACCCGTTGCATTAGCCATCGGCGGATCTGATAGCGGAGGAGGCTCCGGCATTCAGGCGGATCTCAAGACGTTTTCCTCGCTGGACGTGTTTGGTACCACTGCAATCACTTGCGTTACCGCGCAGAATCCCGATGAGCTGCTAGGCATCTCTCCGGTCGATCCTGCAATGGTCGCGCAACAGATCAAGGCTGTTTGCGACAGCTACTCCGTTCGGGTGGCGAAGACAGGCATGCTCTACTCTTCCGACATCATCCGGGCCGTCGCAGACGAAGACATTCGCGAAGGAATCGCGGTTCTCGTCGTGGATCCGGTCATGGTTGCCGCTTCCGGCGCGCGCCTGCTCCAGGCGGACGCGATCGAGGCGTTGAAGAATGAACTTCTTCCGAAAGCGCGAGTCGTCACTCCCAACCTTCATGAAGCAGAGATTCTCTGTGGGCGGGCAATCTCTTCTGTTGAGGATCTGCGCGCCGCCGCCAAGGAAATCAGCGAGACATTCGACCTCGCATGCGTTGCCAAGGGCGGGGACCTTTCCGGCAACGAGGTTGTCGATATTCTGGTTGATGGCGTGGAAGAGCACGTGTTCACGTCCGACCGGGTACCCGCAAAGGAAACGCACGGCGCCGGTTGTGCTTTTTCCGCGGCACTCACCGCTTTCCTGGCTCGAGGCGAACTTCTGTCCGATGCGGTTGCCGCCTCCCAGCGGTACGTGGTCCACGCCCTCAAATCGGCACCTGACGTGGGTCGGCATCGTCCGCTCCGGTTTTTCTGGGAGAACGAAGCCTTCGAATGAACCGGGATGCACCGTCCCGGCGCTCCGCACTACATCCAGTTCCCCGTCCCCAGCGCCCCCTGTTGGGCGTCGGATTAATCTATCTTGTCGGCACTGCCGCAGGATTCGTTTTTCCCGTTTCCCATCTCTTGTCCAGCACCGGTGCGCTCGCTGCCGTAATCCTCACGCTCGGGATTCGAGCCCGACCCCGCACCACTTCGATCCTGCTGCTGGCCGCGGTCTTTTTTGCCGCTTGGTTCAGGTGCGGACTGGCATTGGATCCTCCCGGACGGCTTTCGCTGCCGCATAAAATGGATCGGGATTCGGAGGCGCTCATGGTTGTGGGCACGGTCGCCGATGATCCCTATTTTGTGACGGATGCCGGAGATCCGGTCAGGGGGACGTGGAAATTCCGCCTCAACCTGGAGGGCGTGAACAGGGTTGGTGAGGTCGAGCGTATAGCCGGTGCGGCGACCTGCCGCTGGGACGATGCACGCAGGGATGCGGAGGTCTCGTACGGCGACCGGCTTGAAGTTAACGGCGTCGTTCGCCGAAGCGCAATCTTTGGTATTGGAGCTGCTTCGCGGATTTATGTCCGAGCATCCGGAGATGATGCGAGGCTTCTTGATCAGGGTGTCGGCTCCTGGCTGGTCCGGGTTTGCTATGAGGGCAGAAATCACTTTGCCCGGATTCTTTCACGGGGAGTGCATGATTTCCCGGATCATCTTGCGATTCTTCACGCACTGCTGCTCGGATATCTCGGTGGGATGCCGGACGAATTGCAGGAGTCTTTCTCGCTGACCGGTACGCTTCACATATTCGCAATCAGCGGTCTTCACGTTGGCGTGGTTGCGGGGCTGATCTGCGCATTGCTGCGAGCTTTCATGATTCCACGACACCGTTGGATACTTGTCCTCGCGCCGCTTCTTATTTTGTACGCGCTCGCAACCGGGGTCCGCCCTAGCGCGGTTCGGGCGTGCGTGATGGCACTTGCATTCTGGTCCGCCGGGTTGGTGTCGCGTAAACCCGACGCTCCAACAGCGCTCGCAGTGTCAGCGGTTCTCATTCTCGCATATGATCCACTCCAACTTGCATCGATGGGATTTATTCTGAGTTTTTCCGTCGTCACCGGGATTCTCCTTCTTTTCCCGATTCTTTATCAGCCCCGGATCGAAGTTCTTGCCGCCGATCCGTATCTCCCTCCGGTACAGTCCCATGTTCGAGAATACGCACGTGCTGCCCTACGGTGGATCTGGGCTTTGGCCGCGGTCTCCCTTGCTTGCTGGCTGGTTTCTTTTCCGCTTACCGCTCGCTTCTTCAACGTTTTCTCACCGGTTGCGTTGGTCGGAAATCTCTTCGTTGTACCTCTCACTTTCGTCGTCGTGGTCACCGGGTTTCTCTCCATGGTTACCGGATTGCTGAGCGGATGGGTTTCAGAAGTGTTCAATCATGCGAACGTTGTTTTCGTCGAAATTCTCCTTCGCATCGTCGGCGTAATGGCGGACGTGCGCGGTGGGCACCTCTTTGTGCGGTCGCCGCCGTGGATCTGGATCATATGCTACTATGCTCTCGTCGTCGGATTCACCGTCTTACGAGATCGTCGAAGGTTGCTGGTTGCAATGCTGGCCCTCGCGCTGCTGGCTGGCTGGCTTGGCTTGGGCGCGATGGGCGATGTCGAAGGCGTCGGAGTCTTGAACAGAAATGGGGCCTTGTCCGTGGAACTAAGTCGGGGCAGGGGAATGCCTTTGCTCTTTGATCCCGGATCCCGAAAACGCAGCCACAATTTGCTTTCCGCTCTTCGAGAGCAGGGGGTCAATAGGATTGGCGTCATCGCGCTGTCAAAAGTCACATTCTCCCGCGCTGGTATCGTGCCGGAGTTGTTGGATCGGTGCCGGGTCGACGAGATCATGTTCGCCCGCCTGGACGGGCATGCCGAGCTTTTAGAGGAAATCTTGACGACTGCGGAGATCAATCGAGTGAAAGTCAGCCAGCTCCTGAGGGGAGCCGGCGCCCAAGTGACGTCCACGGCCCGCTGGGAGGTTTTGTCCCCGGGGGTCGAGGACGATGTCGGTGACGTACCCTGTGTACTGCGGATTCATTGCGAGGATGTGCCTCTTCTGGTGGTTGCTGATCTCTCTCCCAGCGGCGCATACCATTTCCAACAGATGTACTCGGATTTGCATGCGTTGGCCGTAGTCGAAGGGGCTGCATCCTATCGAGGAGTTCATGCCGAATTCTTTCTCGAATCCGTAGGACCTTCGATTCTCCTCTCCCCGGGGCGATTCATGGCCCGGGCTACCTCCGGTATGGCGCGATTCCAGGACGTGGCAGTCGTAGACATCATTGAGGGCGAAAGCGTGATGCTGACGCCGGTTACCTGCGGGCGGCCCGCTTACACAATAAGCGAAGAAGCTACAGAGAGAATGCGGTGATTCGACTCGCGAAGAACGCCCAGCCTACTGCTCGTTCAGATCCCAATTGTAATCGAGCCATTTGAGCTTGAAGCTCTCGTCGCGCAGGAAGTCGGCGTCCGCCTCTGCGGCATGGGTCATCAGGAAATTGACGACAGCGTTTTCGCTTTCATCCAGTTTCGCGCGCTTTTTCACGGCCGCGTACTTCAGGACAAAATCTTCACCGAACCATTTGAAAATCGGTGAAAGGTGAACACGTTTACTCTTCTTGTCGATTCGGAATTTTGAATTGTCCGAAATGAATGCGAGCGTGTTTTTTTTGAACTGTTCCTCCAGATCGGAGGCCGTGAATGGTTCGCTCAACAGGGGCGGGCATCCGATAGACGCGCAGTTGATGGCCATGTGAATTCTTGGCTCCGAGAATTCGACACGGAGGATGGAGTGCTCGATTTCGGTCAGGGTGATCGTCCTTCCCATCACGTTGAATTTAAGTTTGTCCCAGACCTTGACCACCACATTCCCGATGTCTCGAATGCTCTCCACCGGATAATGATCAATAATGGCCTTGAGCGTGAGCGCGTTGTAGGTATTGATCCAGAAGGCCATTTGCTCGAGTTTGCCCCATTTCTGGAACAGCTCTTGGTCAAGCACCGATGCGCGGGCCACATACTGGTCAAGATCGGCGCGATTTTTCACCAACCCCCGGTAGTCAACGAAACCAGTCTCGTTGACGTAGGTCCCCAGCACATGCTCGTACTCATCATAGGTAAAGGCACCCGGTGGCGCATCTGCTTCGGCGGCTGTGCGGGAGCACGCGGATCCGGTAATCATCAGGACAATGAGAGCAAGTCTCGTGGAAAGTTCCGCTACCTCGGTGAGCATCAGATTGGTTCCTTGCGCTGCGATATTCAATCGTGAAGGTGGTCGTATGATCGCCAGGGACCTTACAGGACCATTCCCTGAAGCGCACGCGCAACCGACCCATGGTGCTCCCAATCGTGTGGAGAAAACCGGGTTGTCATAACGGCAAAGTTCGGTATATTCTAATCCGTTATGGCACAGACGCTCTTCGAAAAAATTTGGAATCGCCACGTCGTTCAGGAATTCGACGACGGGACAACACTGCTTTACGTTGACCGTCATCTTGTCCACGAAGTGACAAGTCCCCAGGCGTTCGAAGGGCTTCGGCTGACCGGCAGATTGGCCCGCAAGCCCGAATTGACCTTCGCGACGATGGACCACAATGTTCCCACGACGGCAGATCGAGGGACCATTCTGGACCCCGTGTCGAAGGCACAGATGGACGCGTTGTCGACCAATTGCGAGGAGTTTGGGGTTCAACTTTACGGGCTGGGCCACGACCGGCAGGGGATCGTTCACATTATTGGCCCGGAACTCGGGATCACGCTGCCGGGACTTACCATGGTTTGTGGGGATTCGCACACCTCAACCCACGGTGCGTTTGGTACGCTCGCGTTCGGCATCGGAACGTCGGAAGTGGAGCATGTACTTGCTACGCAGACTCTCCGCCAGAAGAAGCCTCAAACATTTCGGGTCACCTTCACTGGTTCCCTGAGCGAAGGGGCAACCGCGAAAGACATGGTCTTGAAATTGATCGGAACGATCGGAGTCGCGGGCGGCACCGGGTATGTCATCGAATACGCGGGCGATGCGATTCGCGATCTATCGATGGAAGGCCGAATGACGGTTTGCAATATGACGATCGAGGCGGGTGCCCGCGCCGGCATGATCGCGCCCGACGAGAAAACATTCGATTTCATAGCACAAATTGACCGGCCGTTCGCACCCAAGGGCGAGGCATTGGAACGAGCAGTGGCGAATTGGCAGACGCTCCCAACCGAGGATGGCGCGGAATTTCACCGGGAACTCGAAGTCGACGCGTCGCAGATTGCACCCCAGGTTACGTGGGGAACCAACCCGGGAATGGTCACCGATGTGACCGGGAAGATTCCGGATCCCCAGGACGTGCCTGGCTGCAATCCGAATGATGTTCAAAAGGCACTGGAATACATGGGCCTGGAAGTTGGAAAAGCGATTACTGACTTGTCGGTGGACACCGTCTTTATTGGAAGCTGCACCAACGCGCGAATGGAGGACTTGCGAAGAGCGGCGAAAGTCCTTGATGGCCGGAAGGTCTCGGATTCCGTGCGATTACTGGTGGTGCCCGGCTCCGCTGATATCAGGAGGGAAGCGGAGGATGAAGGATTGGACAAAATTTTTACCGGCGCAGGCGGCGAGTGGCGATTCGCAGGTTGCAGCATGTGCCTGGGAATGAATCCGGATCAACTCAAGCCGCGTGAGCGGTGCGCGTCCACGTCCAACCGGAATTTCGAAGGCCGACAGGGGAAGGGAGGCCGTACTCATCTGGTCAGCCCGGAGATGGCTGCCGCCGCTGCGATCGAGGGGCACTTTGTTGATATTCGCGACTGGATGAAGGAGTAGGCAGGTGGACCCTTTTCAAAATTTTCGAGGTGTGATTGCGCCATTGGACCGTTCGAATATCGACACGGATCAGATTATCCCCAAGCAATTTCTGAAGTCGGTGAAAAGGACCGGCTTCGGAGAAAGTCTTTTTTTTGACTGGCGATATCTCGCCGACTCGAATCCGGATCCCGATTTTGTCCTGTGCCATGACCCATTTCAGCATGCGGAGATTCTCGTTGTGGGCAACAATTTCGGGTGTGGCTCCAGCCGGGAGCACGCAGTCTGGGCAGTATTGCAGTTCGGTTTCAAATGCGTGATTGCTCCGGCACGCGGTAACGGCCATGACCGGGTGCCCGGTTTCGCCGACATCTTCAGTAACAACTCGGTGAAGAACGGGTTGCTGACGATCGAGTTGTCCGAGGCGGAAGTAAATTCGATTTTTGAAACCGTTGCGGGGTCTCCCGGGGCTGAAGCCAGCGTGGACCTCGCGTCGCAGACGGTGACTATTCACGGTACTTCCGACCGTGTCCTGTCTTTCGAAATCGACGGGGCGTCAAAAGAGACTCTGCTCAAGGGCCTGGATGAAATTGCTCTGACTCTCCAGAGTGAAGCCGAGATCGCTGCGTTCGAGCAAAATCACGAGACGTATCTGCCGTAGCACGGATATCCGATCCGTGTTTGAACAAGGACGGAGGAAGAATTGAGCACGGTCGTGCATGTTCTTTCCGGCTATGTCGCGGGGGAGGCTCGCGCACTCTTTGCCGCGCCGATCCATCCGGGACAAAAGACGATTTCCTCAATGTCAGTATTCAACGCCACTTTTGAGTGGAAAAATCACCGGATTGCCGTACTCTCCAAGGTTCCTATGAGCAGGACACGAACCCTTTTGCTGTTTTGGATGCTGGCTGTGCCCGCATTTTCTTCGCCTGAGCCGATTCACCAGGAGGAGATCAAGCTTCGTGCCCATGGCGTGCCCAGCAGCGCCGGTAACTCCATGGCCTCGCTGATCGGTCTTGAGGTCATGGATGCGTTTCGCACCAAGTTCCCGCATATCGATCCGATCAGTTCGGAGGGGCTTATGATTCCGGGTCGGACCATGGATGTCCTGCCCCTCATGCAGATAGCAGGGGACATTGCTCCGGACACAATCTACGTGAACTTCAGGCAGTCGGATACCTATATCCGGAGCAAGTTCTTGTATCCGTTAGACAAGTATATCGAACGGCTTGCGGGGACCGATATTCCCGGCGGGCACCTACTGAGCCTCGAAGAGTATCTCGGCCGGCTGCGGGAAGGAGCGCTGTATGACGAAGAGTTGAAGGATCGGGTTCCTGAGCAGTGTTGGAAGGTCATTAGAAGAAGGTGCCCTTACAAGAGTGAATGTCACCATCTAGACAAGTGGGGTGAAACGGCGGCCGAGACGCACTATCACACGTGGAGTTACCCTATCGGCGCGCTCGTGATGGGGCTTTTCTACCGGTGGGATTATTTTGCGGAAGCCGATATGCCCCAGCGCGCGCCGGAGACCATGGACGAGCTTCTCGAGTGGAGCCGGAAACTTCACAATCCTGCCGCCAACCGGTACGGACTGATGTTGAACGGGTCTGAGCTGAGTTGGACGACCCTGAGTTTCCTCTACTCCATGGGCGGGCTGCTGGTCGACCAGAATGAGAATGGCGAATGGCACAATGTTTTCGACAGCGATGAGGCGGTGGAAGCCTATTTCTATGTGGCACGCCTCTTTCATGAGCCTTTTGAGAATGAATACGGAAAGTTCACGACATCGATCTACTTGAAGTCGGCGGGCTCGAAAAATGACAACGACTATTTCAGCATGTTCTTCAGTTATCTCGACCTTCGATTTTTTGGCCAGAACGATCCGAACAAGTGGGCTTTTGGCCCGGTTCCCCTGGGTCCAACGGGAAAGAGGGGGAGCGAGTTCAATTCGAGGATGCTTGGAATCTACGCGGGACTTGAAGACGACGAACCGCGCCGGGAAGCGGCATGGGAATACATTCGGTTCAACGACGGGAAAGAGGCCAGGAACATTACGACCCGCTTCATGGTGGAGAATGGATTCGGTCACTATGTCCGCCCGCCCCTTCTTGAGGCAGCCGGATTTCCGGAGTACATACGCCGCGTTCCGGAAGGATGGGAAGAGTCCTTCCAGATCGCTCTCAAGAACGGTGTTCCGGAGCCATACGGGAAGAATTGCCAGCAGGTATACACATACGCATCGAAGGCGATCGACCAGATCCGGACCGACAACGAGGTTCGCGATGCCATCACGGAAGGGAACGAACAGCGGGCAAAAGAGAGAGTTCGGGAGATTCTTACCGCCGGCGTCGAGCGAAGCGACCGGAAAATGTTGAATATCCTTTCTCCAGAGGAGACTCGATTTCGAAGCCGGGTCTCCGCCGTCGTCGCGGGATCCATTGTAATCATATTTGTGCTCGTGTTTCGCCGGGTTTTCAAGACGTTCGCCGCGGCCCAGCAGCATGTCACCCTTTTCCAGGACGAAAAGCGCAAGGGTGAGTGGCAATTCGTCCGATTCTGGAAAGCGTACCTGATCATGCTTCCCGCCATCGGCCTGGTTGCCATCTGGGCGTATTACCCCCTGGGTCGCGGAAGCATCATGGCGTTCCAGGAGTACAACGTACGCGGATTTACCGAGTGGGTCGGCATGTCCAACTTCGCGAATATTCTCTTCGATATGGAATTCTGGTATTCCATGTGGATCTCCCTTAAATATTCGCTCCTATTCATGCTCTTCGGATTCGTGACCCCCATCGTGCTCGCGTTTCTATTGACCGAAGTCCCGCGTGGAAAGGTTATATTCCGGACGATCTATTACCTGCCGGCCGTCCTTTCCGGGGTCGTTGTGATTTTTCTGTGGAAAGGATTCTACGGATCGCATGGTCTGATATCCACGATCGTCAACTTCGTCATCGGGGTTATGAATTATCTGCCGGGCGTGGCGATGGATCCCGTGAGTCACGCGTGGTTGGATCAGCCGCAATGGGCACTGATCTTTTGTCTTCTTCCTTCCATCTGGGCGGGTATGGGGCCGGGTTGCCTCATTTACCTCGCGGCATTAAAAACCGTTCCGGACGACTTGTACGAAGCCGCAGACGTTGATGGCGCCGGATTTCTCGGCAAGGTGTTTCACGTGGCCATTCCCAGCATCAAGGCGTTGATTTTCATCAACTTCATCGGTGTCATGATTGCCACGATGAAAAGTGGCGGGGAGTTCATGTTGGCCATGACGGGAGGCGGACCGTACACGCCGTACGGCGAAACGGAAGTCGTCGGTCTCCATATTTTCTGGGAAGCCTTCACTTTCCTGCGTTTCGGAACCGCGGTGTCAATGGCCTGGATTCTTGGATCGTTCCTGATTGGTTTCACCGTTCTGCAACTGCAGCGATTGAGCCGAATGGAATTCAGAACCGCGGACAGCGCAAAGAATGACTGACGTATGAATGCAGGGTTTTCAATAATCTAGATCCTCATGCCTATCATATCCAAGGTGAATGCCCGGTCCTGGAAAGGGAAATCCCTTTACGTGACGATCTTCGTCGTATTGATTGCGGGCGCGGCAACCATGATCTATCCGTTTCTTCTCATGCTTTCGGGCTCGATACGAAGCGATGTGGACGGCAACGAGTTGACGATCATTCCGCGATTCTGGTCGGACGACGGCATTCTCTATCAGAAGTACGTCGAATCGAAGTACGCGAATTCGGCAATTCTTCAACGGGCCTGGGGCGACCGACCGGGTGGATGGCGGAAAATCAAACCTCAGGAAAACTCCGGATCCCGCTATCTCGAGGAGTTTTTGGCATGGCGGCCGGAGGCTCCCCACTGGGAATTGGGACACCACCTATCGGGCCAACTGTTGTCAATCAATGCAAGGCTCTACCGTTCGGACCTCTATGATCGATTTGACGGAGACCTGGACCGATACAAGGAAACCATCAAGATTCCCGTAAAGGACTGGAACCAGGTCCAGCCGCCGGGGCCCAGCATCGTCCGGTTTCTTCGCGCGGATACCGAGTATTATCGCGATTGGTTCGAGTTCGCGAAGTCGCGTCCTGTCGAAGACCGATACATTGTCGATGCGGATGCCGAGTATGTCGGCGATTATCTCATGGGGGTTTATACGCCGAGCATCGAAAAATACAACGAACTACATGGATCCAGCTACGAGAGTTATGACGATGTCGTGCTGGCGGACCGGGTGCCCGAGACTGCCGGCCTGGAGCGCGATGACTGGGAATACTACGTGCGTTCGGAACTGCGGCTGGGGTTCATTCGGCTTGATCCTACCTTGACGGATAGTTTCCGATCGTTCCTGAACAACGAACTCTATGCCACGATCGATGAATTCAATTTGAGGTTTAAAACCGACCATGCCGCCTTCAGTGAGATTCCCTTCGCTGAAAGGGCGCCGATAAACCGCATTTTACAAGCAGACTGGGAAAAGTTTTTGAAAAATGCGCAAGCATGTCCGCCGGAAATGATAACCATTCAAGGTTCCAGACAACTCTTTGAAGACTTCATTGCCAAGCGAAAAGGCATTTCCCGGGCACAGATTTCACCCGTCAGGATTCCTTCGCAGTTGGCGGATTATCATGATCTTATTGCAAAGAGAAAATTTTGGCGCAGTGAACTGACCAAGAGAAACTATAAGCAAGTTTTTGAGTACATTCTCCGCCATGGTAATGGGATCAAAAACACGATCATCTATTGTTTCCTGGCAATCGCCACAGCCTTGTTTGTCAATCCGCTCGCGGCGTACGCCTTGAGTCGCTACAAGCCACCTAGCATGTACAAGATCCTGCTGTTCTGCATGGCGACCATGGCATTTCCGGGCGAGGTTACGATGATCCCCGCGTTCCTGCTATTGAAGCGATTTCCTGCCGTGCCTCTAATTGCGGGTCTCGTCGTTTTTCTCGTCGCGATCTGGATTCTGAACCGGGCGGCACGTCAATGGCCGGAAATGCTGCGGCTGACCTTTGCGCTGGTTCTGGCAATTCTTGCCGGAGCATGGGCGATCCCTGCCCTGACCGGTAATTCGCACGTAAGCCTTCTGAATACATTCTGGGCACTCGTATTGCCGGGCGCGGCCAACGGCTTCTTCATTTTTCTCTTGAAAGGATTTTTCGACAGTTTGCCGCAGGAACTGTTTGAACAGGCCGAAATCGATGGGGCGGGGGAGTGGACAAAATTCTGGAGCATTACCATGAACCTTTCTCAACCGATTTTGGCGGTGATTGCATTGAATGCTTTTGTGGGAGCGTACAGTGCATTCATGATGGCGCTGATCATCATTCCCGATCAGGACATGTGGACACTCATGGTGTGGATTTTTCAGCTCCAGAGCTCAGCGCATGGTTCGGTTCTCTACGCCTCCCTGGTGATCACGGCGATCCCCACTTTTCTCGTGTTCGCGTTCTGCCAGAATATTATTATCCGCGGGATCGTCGTGCCGGTGGAGAAGTGAATTAACTACCGAATTCTCTACACTCTTCGGTTTTCATCATGAAGATTGCATTACTTGGATATACCCAGTCTGGGAAAAAGACCCTCTTCGAACTGTTGACGGGCCGGGTTGTCCCGGAATCGAGAAAACCGGGTGAAGTGGTAGAAGGCATTTCCTCGATTCAGGATACAAGAGTGGCTGGATTGAGCCGGCTCTGTGATCCGAAAAAGACGACGTATGCCGAAAACCAGTATGTTCTTTGCCCGGACGTCACCGAAACCGGTACGGATCGCGCCTGGCTGGACGCGGCCCGCCAGTGCGATCTCTTGTGTCTTGTGGTTCGCGCGTTCGTTTCGGAGGAAGTCTACCATCCACAGGGCGCAGTGGACGCGCCGCGCGACTTGGAAAATCTTCACACCGAGCTGATCTTTGCCGATATGGAACTTATCGAACGGAGACTTCGACGGATGGATAAGGAAAAACGAACGGGGAAATCACCCGGTCGCCCCGGTGAGGAAGATGTATTGCGTCGCGGCATGGCCGCGCTGGAGGAGGGCACTCCGCTATCGGCCCTCGAGGTGGAGGATCACGAGTACGAGGCGGTAAAGAGCCTCGATCTTTTGACATTTAAACCGACTCTGGCGGTGCATAATGTCTCAGAGGAAGATGTTGCCTCCGACGCGGGGAGCCGGGCCGTAAACGTTTCCTGCCTGCTGGAGCGGGAAATTATGGCCATCGATGATCCCGCGGAACGAACGGAGTATCTCTCGACCTACGGTCTTGCAGAATCAGGTCTGGATCGCGTAAACGCCGCGGCGTACGAAGCTCTCGGGCTCATGTCATTTTATACCGTGGGTCCGGATGAAGTGCGGGCCTGGACGATCAGGAAGGGTTCCGTCGCACCGGTCTCGGGCGGCAAGATTCACACCGACATAGAGCGCGGCTTTATCCGGGTGGAAATCATGAGGTACGATGATTTTGTACAATTGGGTTCAGAGAAAGCCGTTAAGGATGCAGGCAAAACCGAAACACGCGGCCGCGACTACGTGATAGAAGACGGCGACATCTGTCACTTCCTCTTCAATGTGTAGACGAGAACCGGCATGTCTCATGCTCTGGGTTGACTTGAGGTGAAAACCTCTCAATTCAATGGCCTGCACCGGAGGAGGAACCATGTGCAATGCCGGCGCGAATTATCGCAAAATGGGATGGCGACGATCCGCCCTTTCTGCCTCTGGGCGGGGCGGATTTACACTTGTCGAGATCATGATCGTAGTTGCGATCCTGGGAATCCTTGCTGGACTCTCTGTTCCGCGCGCACTC
>CAUZEO010000059.1:0-18775 GCA_963578625.1 Kiritimatiellia bacterium
TCCGCGCTTGCCCAACCTTTCAAGGGCTACGGGTACTATCGCTACCGCTCGCGGGACGCGAAGACATGGGAATACTGGGAAGGTCCCATCGTCGAGCCCATGTCCGGCGATCTTGCCTTCTTTTACAGGGACAACGGGAAGTACGTGGCCTACTACCGGCTGGCCCTGCCGAAGCAGGAAGGCGACCACGTGCCGGTTTACGAGGACAGCGCGCGCCGCAGCGTCTATCGGGCGATCAGCGACGACGACGGGTCGACGTGGAAAGTGGACGAAAACGCGGTGCTACTGACGGCCGACGACCGGGACCACCGGGACACCCAGTACCAGGAACTCGTCCCGCTCAAGGTCAACGGCGGTTACATAGGGATGATCACCATGTACCTGCCGATCACGCAGACCCTCAACGTTCGCCTTGCGCTCTCCCGGGACGGACAGAGCTGGTGGATGCCGGATCGTCGCCCCTGCCTGCCCAATGCGCCCCTCGGCGATTACGGCGGCGGCATGATCTGGCAGAGCCAGAACCTGCACGTAATCGACGGGCACCTCTACCTGTACTACGGCGGCGCCGAGGGCCCGCACCGGATCATTCACGAGACGCGCGCCCCGGGCGTAAAGATCGGCATGGACGATTGCATCGATCACGGCGCTCACTTCATCCCCTTCAACGCCGCGCTCTGCCGCGCAAACTGGCGGTTCGATCGCGTCCATGCCCTGTGCGCGGCCGCCGGAGGTCCCCTCGTCGGAGAAGCGACGACGAAAAAGCAGGACCTGGCCGGCAAACCATTGAATGTGAACATCAAAACCCGTCCGGCCAAGAAAGCCGACACACCCGGAATCGATGAAGGTCATTTGCAGGTTGAACTTCTGGATGGAGAAGAAAAACCAATCAAGGGTTTCACCCGGGAGGACTGCGCGACGCTCAAGGGCGACCATACCGACCTCGCCGTGTCCTGGAAAGGTGGAGACCGCGCGCCCGCCGGCGCCGCACAGGCCAGATTTTACCTCAAGCGCACGCTCTTTTACGGATTCGAGTTCGGCGACGCCTGAAACAGTACGTAATATGCGGTATAGTGTTTTTGCGAATGAACAAAATGAGGAGTACGGTGGCGGAGCGGGCCACGGGTCACACCGGATGAAAGCGAAAAATCAGAAGTGAGAACGAGTATCATCGTCTTCATAAGTCTGCTTTGCGTCGGCCCCGGCTACGCAGCGGTCACCAACATGACCGCGGAGTTGGAAGAGGACCACCAGCTCTCGATGGAGTTCGAGACACCGCACACCGACTGGGCCCAGCCATATGCGCAAGATCCAGTGAAGGTACTGTACTTCGGGTATGGGGGTAGCAACCGGGGCATCGAGGCACGCGACCTGGTGGAATTGAAACAACGGTTCGATCTGGAGGCGGAAGCAGCCTTCTTCCAAGGCGTTCCGGACAAGCTCGAATTTACCTGGGTCGGCGGCGAGGAAGGAGTTGCCCGCATCGAGGACATGATTGGGGATTCAAAGTGGGACTGTTTTCTGTTCAATGGAATCTCTCCCAACTTCATGCTCTCCTACCGGATCATTCGCGATAAATTCACGCCCGATTACTACGGGGCGGACGAGAGTGGGCTCGATCCCAATCAGGCAGGAATGGTTCTGATCGGAGTCGACGACCCGCATATAACCAAGGCAACAGACCGGATTCCCGACGACATCTCCCCCGTTCCCGGAGCCGATGCTTTCGAAACGCCCTACGGCCGTGTTGTTCGCCTGCCGCCCCGTCCGAAGATCGATTTTCATCCGGGATGGCAGGTTGAATGGGATCATTGGATGGAACGTGTTGGCCGCGCGGTGCTGTGGGCGGCGGGAAACGAACCGCAAGTCGCAGTGCGCATTGAACTGCCGAAGAAGTCCGTGAACAGAACCGAGTTTCCGAATTCGGCAGCCCGCCTCCGGTGGACAGGCGAACCCGCAGGCGATGACTTCACGTTCTCGTCCCGGCTGCGTAGCGCCGAAGGCGCCGTGTTCGACTTGCCGACAAACTCCATGGAAGAAGACGAAAACGAATTGACTCTGAACATGGCAAGTCCGGTCCGGGCTGGGAAATACCACCTGGACGTGTTCGGAAGGAGCGCGAAAGGCATCGAAACGTGGGCCACCACCGAACTCGAGGTCACCTCGAGCCGATCCGTGGCAGAAGTCCAACTGAAGCGCGACTGGGGTGAGAATGGAGACACGATAGAAGGGCAGGTTGTTCTTGCCGGAGACAGGATGGGCAAAGAGCACCTGGAGATCCGGCTGAAGGATGTGCACGGCCGTATCGTGTCGGAAGAGAAAGTAAAGCGGAGTGCATCCGGCGCTTCGTTTTCGATTCCGGTCGAAGCGTGGATGCCCATGCTGCTGGAAGTGCGCGCGGTATTATTCTCGGAGGGTTTCGAAGTTTCGTCTGCGTACTCCTATTTTCACGCGGTCCGGCGCCACCAGGGCCAATTCAACTTTGTGGTCTGGGCTCCCGGCGGCGCTTTCAGTGCCATTGACTGGCCCTACGACACGCTCGCGCCCTATGCCAACCAGCAACTCTCCCGGATCGGTTGCACAGCGCAACTGAACGGTACGCGGGCATCCTGGCGGGGATGGCCATTCCTGCCGGCTGCAGCCAACAACATCTCGCTGGTTCCCTACTCTACCCGAATCACGACGAGTTGGGACGAAAACGGTTTCATGACCACCCCCCACACCTCGGCCACCTGCTGGAACAACGAAGAGGCCAGTTCCGGGTCCTGCGTCCATCCCCTTTGCATAGCGACCTACCAGAAGTACCTGGAAAGGGAGTATGGCGACATCAGCCGACTCAACAAATCATGGGACGAAGAGTACGCGGCGTTCAACCAGGTCGACCTCCTGGTGCCCGGCGACAACGAAGAGCAGGAAGCGCTTCATCGGGGTCTGAAGGCGCGATGGTACGATCGCCAGGCATTTCAATCCTGGAATCTGGTTAACTACGCTGGAAAATTCGCCGCCGAATTCAAGAATCTGGACCCCAAGGCCATCAGCGGCTACGAAGGTATGGTCGTCTGTAGCTGAATATAGTATTGATGATGCGTATGTATATACTGGCCACATCCGGAATCAGGATCGTGCTGGCGACAATCGTCGCGTCCACACTCGTTTCATGCGCTACCAACAAAGGTTCACCCGGAAAGGAAAACCCCATGGCAAATAAAATCGAACTACGCCCCTACATCTGGGACGGGCCCTATTCAGAAATGCGCCCCAAGGGAGCCACACCGCACGATCCCGGTCTCTGCGCCGACGCGCGGGCGCCGTGGATGGCGGAGGGAGACCGGTTAATTCTCCGCACCAGTGAGATCATCGGCTACGACACCGGATATTTTTACGACGACCATTTTCCAACCCAGGAGCTGGATACCCGCGGGAAGACGTACCGGCACCTCCCGTTCGGATGGAATGTTTCCAACACCCCGGACAAGCTCGAAGCGAGTTGCAAGGTGCCGGGCAAAGGTTGGTTTGGGCTGACCATGACAAGCCACGAGGATACCATCGACATTGAGATGGCGGTCCGTAACGAATCCACCAATCGCATGGAATACGTGGATTGGTACTTCTGCGCCGTCGGCTACGAGTCGGCGAGCATCGGGGACCAAGGCCTCGAGCGCACGCACATCTTTGACGGATCCGGACTCCGGACGCTCGCGGAGATCCGCGGCGGGGGCGTCGGAGAAGAGATGATTCTTGTCGACGGGCCTGGCGGGGCGGACGGATTCATGCCGAATCTTCACGGCAGTCACAAGCGATCTTCAACCCGCGCCGCCGCTCCGCTCGTGATGATCCGGACCGTGGACGGGACACACACGGCCGCATTGGGATTCGAGCGGGCCCACAGCATATTCAGCAGTACTGGCAACAAGTGTTTTCACGCGGATCCGTTTTTCGGCCTCGAGCTCGATCCGGGCGAGGAGTGGACAATCAAAGGACGCCTCTATCTCATGGAAGGCACGCCTGAAGACGCCCTGGCCCGCTTCCGGCGGGAGTTCGATGTCAAGTGACGAACCCGAATCGCGAGACAAAGACGCGGGACGATAACGTAGCGGAAGTCGCCGAGACTTCCGATCGGCGACACACAAGCTCGACAGAGCCACCTCTTTAGATGTGGCCCTAAATTCCCAATTCCCCCTCTTTGCTGATGGACAACTAGCTTCCGCCGGAAAAGATTCCGTTCTTAGATTCCGCCTTTGCTTTGTAAGGACAGTTCACGAACTGAACATCTGAACACACTGACTCCTATTTCGCCCCCTATTGCGAAGCTGGGGACCGGATAAACTCAAGGGAACGCGTCAAGTGTAGCCATCCGCGTCGCCGGCACGTATTGCGAGGGCGTCCATGATCATTTCCCGTACGCCCCACCTGGGCTCGTATCCGATCCAGCCCCGGGCCTTGCTGTTCTCGCAGTCGTATACCCACCTCACGGGCGCGCGGTAGTTGAGTACCGGCATTCCCGTAACTTCCGACATTACGGCCGCGCCCTCCGCGTAGGTGATCGGAGTCGGTGCTGAAATATTGAACGCTTCCCCTACCGCCGCATCCGACGTCATGGCGCAGATCAGGCCGTGCGCGACGTCGCGCGCGTCCACCAGTTGGTATATCCAGGGTTTTCCGACCGGCCCGGTCGCGGCGCAGGGTTGATCTGGAAACTCGGCCAATTTCTCCAAGTCAACCCAGGGCTCGCCGTAATTCTCATGATAGAGTTCTCCCAGCGGGTTTGCCTTTCCAACCTTTAAGATCGAGGAAACAAAGCCCACGGACCACCGGCCCAGGATTGCATCTCCACTTACGATCCCGGAGGGCCTGATCACCGCGGCGCGCAATCCGGAAGACCCGGCAAAGCTGCGAACGATTTCCTCGCCGACAACCTTCGAAAGGCAGTACGGATTCCGGGGCCGCAGCGGGTGGTTTTCATCTACAGGATGGTATGCGCATACCAACTCATGAGAGTCATTGGGATACACTCCACTCGAACTGATGGTGACCAGGCGTTCGATGTCATCTGCCCGGGCCGCGCAAGCCTTGGTGACGTTGTACGTCGTCATCACATTGTTTTCAAAATGGGCGCCGACCAGGTTTGCGGTATGGAGAACGGCATCGACATCCCGAACCGACTTTTCGACAAAGTCATTGTCCAGCAAGTCTCCCGTCACCGTCTCTATATCCAGCCCGGCAATGCGATCCGCGCACGGATCATCGGGCAGGGTTGCGCCCTTCACTTCATGGTTCGCAGCCAGAAGCTGCCGCACCAATCGCGATCCAACCTGCCCTGCCGCTCCTGTTACCAGTACTTTCATGCATCCACTCCAGTTCTTTGATCCTTTTCCCTCTCCATTCGACAACGTTCGGCAAAATCACTCACCGATCCTTTGAAAATATGAATGATACTGCTTGCCTCCCGGCTTTTCGACGGCGCCACGTCGCCGAGAAGCGGATCGGCATGAATGCAGGGAAGTCCAGCGTTGTTAAAAACATATGCGGCCCGGGGCGCGGTCATGCCGGCGACCCACTTCCCATCGGTGGAAACAACGCAAATGCTGCCATGGTCCAGCTTTTCGGAATACCGGTTCTTGATCTCCTTGAGCACCCAGAGCTCGTTTAGCGGAGGTCCACCGGAAACCTCAAAAAACGTCAATGATCCGTGGGCCGATTTGTCGCCACGAAGAATCTCGGTTAACGACGTCCACTTTCCTTCGACGGGAGCAAAGGTCCGTTCAAGCGCCGGGTCAGAGAACAAGGGCGCCCGCTTCAAAAGAAAACAGGTGAACGCATTCGAATTCTTCCAGACCCGGTCCGTCAAGTTCGTCACTTTCACGCGGGCTTCGATGCGTTCGGCCTGGAAGGTTATGTTGACTTGGGTGCGGACCACATCCTTCACGCCGTCCGTGAACGAGGCGTGGTTTTCCTCTACGGTCCAGGCTTGGGGCGACGCATGGCCCCACGGCATAGGGTTTCCCTCCGTGTCGGATATCAACTCGGGAGTAACCAACCGGAACACCTGTCCTGGAAGTGCCGGAAGCTCAAAGTAGATGGTCTGCCGATCGCTCTCCGCGTTTTTGCCCGGGGTGATTTTCGCAAACGCTTTAGATTCATCTGAATTCATGTTGGTTTCCGCATTCGCGAGAAGGCTTCTGGAAGTGCCGGCCAGTGCGATGGTGCTTCCGATTCCGGACCGCAAGAACGTTCGTCTTGAAATGTCCCGATTTATTCCACACCCACGAGTTCGAGTTCTTCCGCATGATGACAACTGACATGCCGGCCGGGCTTGATCTCCCGGACTTCCGGTCGCTCGTTCTTACAGCGGTCCGTGGCAAATACGCACCGGGGATGAAATGGGCAACCGCCCGGCATATTTCCCGGATCTGGAACCTCCCCCAGAAGAGGAACGCGCGCTTCCTGGTGCTCGGGGTCGGGACGGGGAGCCGAGGCAAGCAGCGCCGCCGTGTAAGGATGCAGCGGATTCGCAAACAAATCCTCCGTCACACCGGATTCCGCGACGCGACCGGCGTACATCACGACCACCCGCGTGGTGAAATGACGCACCACGCTTAAATCATGGGCGATAAACAGATACGTGAGACCGAACTCCTCCTGCAATTCCTCCAGCAGGTTCAGAATCTGAGCCTGCATGGACACATCCAGCGCGGAAACGGCTTCATCGGCGACGATCAGCGCAGGATTCAATGCCAGGGCACGGGCAATACCAATCCGTTGCCGTTGCCCTCCGCTGAACGCGTGCGGATACCGGTTCAGATACCGCTCATCCAGCCCCACCTGCTTCATCAGTTTCCGCACCCGGTCTTTCAGTTCGAATCCTCGGGAAACGCCGTGAACGATCAGCGGCTCCGCAATAATTTCGAGGACCGTCATGCGCGGATTCAACGACGAATAGGGATCCTGAAAAATCAACTGCATGTACTTGCGAAACTCGCGCAGCGCCTTGCGATCCAGGGCCCGGACATCGACGTCCCGCTCCCCATCCCGGAACAGGATCTGGCCCGACGTAGGCTCCACCGCACGCAAAATACAACGCGCGGTCGTGGTTTTGCCACACCCGCTCTCCCCTACCAGTCCCAGCGACTCGCCCTGCTCAATGTGAAAGCTTACGTCATCTACAGCGCGCACCACCCCGGCCTTTTTCCCGAAAAAGGTCGCCCGCGACGGAAACTCTTTGGTGAGACCGGTTACGGTGAGAAGATTAGGGATTGGGGACGGTTTAGTATTCACGGAGATCCTGGTGAAATGACGAATGACGAAATACCCAATGCCGAATGAATGTCCAATGACGGAATGCCCAATGACTGCGGCATGAAGACTTGACGCGACTGATCATTCGTTACTTGCTCCTCGTCATTCGTCATTTACCAATTCGTCATTACACTACGCACTAAACACTAAATACTACACACTGCTTACTTCCCACTACTCACTCTCATACAACCAACACGCCGCCCAATGATTCGGCTCTACTTCTCTGAGCTCTGGCGGTTCGCCGACATCGCATTTTCCCTTCATAGCGTGATCGCATCGGGCGTGAAAGGGGCATCCGGAGACTCTTGCGAAGGGCTCCGGGACAGAACCTCGGATCATCTTCAATTTCCCGGCGCGCTTTTCCATTCTTGGAATGGATTCCAGCAGCGCCTGGGTGTAGGGGTGCAGGGGCTCCGCGAACAGCTCCTTGACTGTTGTGGATTCGACGATTTTTCCCCAGTACATCACGGACACACGCTGGCAGGACTCGGCGATGACGCCCAGGTCATGCGTAATCATAAGGATCGCCATGCCGAATTCCGCCTGAAGATCTTTCATCAGGGCCAGGATCTGCGCCTGCATGGTGACATCCAGCGCGGTGGTCGGCTCGTCGGCAATCAGCATTCGGGGCCGGGTCGCCAGTGCCATGGCGATCATCGCCCGCTGGCGCATGCCGCCGCTGAGCTGAAACGAGAAAGAATCGATCCGGTCTTCCGCGTTCGGAATCCCAACCCGATCGAGCATATCAACGGCGATTTTTCGGGCCCGCGCTTTATCGGGCTCCCCGTGACCGCGAACCGCCTCCATGATCTGGTTCCCAATGGTATGCACGGGGCTGAACGTTGTCATGGGCTCCTGAAAAATCATACTGATGTCCCCGCCCCGAACGCTGCGCAGTTCGGGACTGTTTCGGGGAAGCCTCGCAACATCCGTACCGTCCGCATCGTCCTCTCCTTTATAGAGCAGGATTCGCCCATCCACGATTTTTCCGGGCTTCGGCACGATTCGCATCACCGCCTGCGCAGTAACGCTCTTTCCGCAGCCGCTCTCACCGATCAGTCCCGCGATTTCACCCTGGTTCACCTGAAAGCTAACTCCATCCACGGCCCTGACAACGCCCTGGTCGAGTTGAAAGTGAACATGCAGATCCTCGACGGTGAGGATAGGGAAGGTTCGGGCTTGGTTGGCCTGGATATTCATGAGAAGTAGCACGGGTATCCGACCCGCGTAGCGGAGCCCAGGCAGAGTGCCAGGGCCAAAACCGTACGCGAACTTTGATAATGTTTGTCTTCGTTCATCGAAATAGCGGTCATCTAAAACCAATTATACTCGTTCTTCGATCCACCGCCATAAGCTTCTTGCATAATCGCGGCTGGCGAGTCAGTTCGTGCAATCTGTAAAATGCCTGCCTGCATCCTTCTCTCTTGCCTTCCCCTTTCCTCAAGCTCCTGGCGCCAAGGCTCCGCTACACGGGTTGAAGACTCTACGCCGAGGTTGCTTGCTTGTGGCTCCGCTACACGGGTCGGATACCCGTGCCACTTAATGATACGGATCTGCTGCATCCCTCATTCCATCACCGACGAAGTTAAATGCGAGGACCACGACGACCACGAAAAGCGCGGGGGCCATGATCCAGGGGTAGGTTGCCACGGTCTGGACATTCTGGGCCTGCTGGAGCATGACACCCCAACTGATGACCGGCGGGCGCAGTCCCAAACCCAGGTAGCTGAGCGTTGTTTCCGCGAGGATCATGCCGGGAACAGAAAGAGTCAGCATCACGATGAGATAGCTGAAGAACGAGGGGAGCAGATGTTTTCGGATAATCCGACCTTCGTGTGCGCCCGCAAGCCGAGCCGCCATGGCAAAGTCCTCTTCGCGGAGGGAAATAATCTTTCCGCGGACAACACGCGCGAGGCCCGCCCAGCCGAGGATGCTGAGAATCACCACCATTCCGAAATAGACCTTGATCGGTGACCACGTCGTGGGCACGGCCGCACTCAGCCCCATCCAGAGCGGCAGCGTGGGCAGGCTCATCAATGTTTCGATGCTGCGCTGAATAATGTTGTCCACCGTCCCGCCAAAATAGCCTGAAATCCCGCCCATGACACACCCGATCACCATGCTCAAAAAGACCCCCACCAGGCCAATCGACAGCGAAACCCGCGAACCGTAAATAATCCGGCTCAGCAGATCTCTCCCCAGGTGATCCGCGCCCAGCAAGAACAGGATGCCCCCATCCGCGGTACCGAACAGGTGGCGGTCCCAGGGAATTAGACCGCACAACTTATAGGAAGAACCGCGGACGAAAAAATGAATGGGAATTCGCCGCGACCGGTCCTCCTCGTAAACGCGCGTCCAGGTTTCATCCTGCAGCCCGCCCGAAACTCCGTACACAAATGGACGCAAATGAATACCCTCGTTACTGATAAATCTCACTTTTTGAGGCGGCGCATTGATCAGGGTGGCATCGCGCTGAAAGGGACTGAACGGGCTGACGAATTCGCAAAAAATTGCGCCCAGATAGAGAAGAATCAGAAGCACTCCGCTGAGCACGGCGAGGCGATGCTTTTTGAATTTCCACCACATCAACCTCCATTGCGAGGCAACAAGGAACTTATCGGATTCCTCGGCGGGTGTCTTTTTTATACCTGTGAATGGAATAAATTTCATTTGCTCTGCGCTATTCGTAGCGGATGCGCGGATCCGACCAGGCCAGAATCAAGTCGGAAATTACGGTGCCGATAACAGTCAATCCGCTGAGAATCATGATGAAACTCCCCGCGAGATACATGTCCTGCATTTCAAGCGCCTCGAGCAGCAGCGGGCCCGTGGTAGGCAGGTTGAGGACCACCGAAACGATCACCGATCCCGACACCATGACCGGCAGGATCCACCCGATGGTGCTGAGCATCGGATTGATCGCGATACGAACGGGATATTTAAGAAGAAGCTTCCACTCGGAAACGCCACGAGCGCGCGCCGCAATGACATATTGCTTCCCCAATTCGTCCAGCAGGCAGCCGCGCATGACACGAATGGTGCCCGCCGTCCCCGCCACCCCCACGATAAATGCGGGCAGCCAGATGTGCTTCATCAGGTCAAGAAACTTCCCAAACGACCATGGCGCTATCGCATATTCAGGAGAGAATAGTCCAACCACCGTCAAATCGAAAAACTGGTACGCGCCGAACATCAAAAGCAGCGCTAAAAAAAAGGTGGGAATGGAGATGCCAATAAATCCAACGAACGTGAACACATAGTCCAGAAATGAATACTGGCGAATCGCCGAGAAGATGCCCACCGGAATTGCAATGGCCCAGCTCAGGATAATCGAGCAGGTCGAAATCATCATGGTGAGCGCGAGCCGTTCGCCAATCAGGGTGCTCACGGGCCGATTATAAATAAACGACTTTCCCAAGTCCCCCTTCAGCATGCCCGTGATCCACAAGAAATACCGCTCGTACAGCGGACGCTCGAGACCATATTGCGCCCGGAGGGATGCGATCTCCGATTCGGACGCCTTCTCCCCCAGCATTTCCAGCTGCGCAATCTTGCTGGTCAGAAAATCGCCCGGCGGCAACTGAATGATGACAAAGCTCAGAATCGATACCGCAATTAGCACCGGGATCATGTAGAGGATACGTTTAAGCAGGTAGCGGATCATGGAGCTTCGGCAAATGGGCGATCGTTAATCAAATGTGAACCATGAATGGTGAGTGTTTTCCCCCGAAATCAGGTAGTCATGCAGATCCTCATTCAAAACCTCGCTCTGTTCACTTAGAAAAAACTGCTCCGGGTGATGGAGCGCCGTCACGAGCCAGGGCGAGCCGATGAGGGCCCCATCTCCTGGAACGTTTTTCATGCGATCGGTTACCAAAACGAGGTTCATCGTACCACCGATTGCGCCGATTGCGTATAAGTTCTCCGCCTGTTGACGCAAAATCTTTTTCCCCAGCCGAATCCGTTCTCCGTCATCGGGCGTTTGCCTGAGCCGAACCCAATCCTGCCACAGTTGTTTCACATCCTCCGGCGGTTCTTCGCCATTTCTGCCGTTTGAACTGAGCCACTTCCACCACGAGGGCGCCCACCACTGCACCCGGTACGCTTCGCTCCGTATCACGTTGGGATCCGTAGCGACATCATCGGGATAAATCGCGACATCAAACATATTACCCATGAGCCGGGTGTAAACCAATTCGTTATCGGTGACACGCCAGCTCAGCAGAATCCCCAGGGCGGCCCAGTGGTCGGCCACAAGCTCCGTGGTCTCAGGCCGGAAACCACCTTCGATCACGTCGGCGGAGATAATCAATTGCCTTCCATCCGGCATGTGACGCCAGCCGCCCGGCCCTTTTCGCTCGAGGCCCACTTCATCCAGTAACCGGTTGCCCCGGTCCGGATCATACTCCGCATAGCTCGTTTCGAATTCCGGCTCAAAAAAACTGCAGGCACGATTCACCGTGCACTGGCGTGGAATACATTTCCCATAATAAAGAACATCATTGATTTCCTTGCGGTTGATCGCCAGGGAAAGCGCGATGCGAAACCGTCGATCCTGGAAGATCCGGCGTTTCCCGGGGTCGTCGTGAGTATGGTTAAAGTAATACGTGACGCGCGTGCCCTGGTTCTCCCTCCAAAGACGGATCGCGTACTTCCCGCGTTCACGGTTGGCCAGCAGGAGGGGGGCGTTCTCCATCGGGTTCTGCGCGAAATCGACTTCGCCGGCGATGTACTTGAGATTGCGGGCTTCCGGATTCCCCACGTACGTTGAATGAATACGATCGATGTAGGGTAACTGATTCCCCTCGGCATCCACTTTCCAGTAGTAGGGATTTCGTTCCAGGATCACGTGCCCGATCGCCGACCCATCGATCACTCTCCATGGCTTGAGCGTCGGATATTCGATCGGCGTGTTTCCGTTGATGCGCTGCGCGGTGTGATTCATGTCTCGAAACAGCTCGAACCAGTGGTCAAAGCCGTGCTCTTTCGCCTGTTTCTCAATCTTTTCGAGTGGCGAGTACCTGGGGTGGTACCGGCCGAGGTAATGCTTCGGCTGAATCAGGCTTGCACTTCCGGACGTGTACAACAGGGAATAGAGGATCGATCCATACGGTTCTTTAAAATTGAGGCGAAAACGAAACGGACCCAGTATGTCCAGTTTCATCGGTTCGCCGCCCACAACAAAAGTTGAATGAAGAATCGGCGTAATTTCCTTGTTCAGTAACACATCGCGCCAGGCGAAGAGGACATCCTCGGTTGTGACCGGAACGCCGTCTGACCAGCGAAGGCCCTCGTGCAAGTAAATAACGATCGAGCGTCCATCTTCAGACAGTTCCCATGCGCGAGCGAGATTCGGTCGTATCGTCATCCCGTCCGGCGCAAACCGAAGCAACGGCTCGTACATCATGCAGGTCTCTTCTACCAACCATCCCGAGATGGGCGTCACTGTGCGCAACTCACCGCCGTAGTTGCCGATGCGATCGAGCACCTCCACCACGGGCGGGTCGTGCGGCAGCCGCTCGGCGACCGGAGGCAACTCGCCCAATTGAACAAGGTCCGTCAGCATGGGAGCCTCGCTGTACGCCATGGCCAAACATAGCGAAGGAAACAAACACCAAATTCCGAATGCCAATCGGAAAATGAACGGCCGGATCGCGGATGAGGGATCGCGATCGAAACTCAATTTTCGTCTTTCACTTTTCATTCACAAAAAACTGCTCCGCGTGATACAGCGACGCAACCCCAAACGGCCAGCCCACCAGGACATCGTCACCGGGAACATTCTTTAATCGATTCGAGACCAGGATCGCGTTCATCGTTCCGCCGACGAGGCCGATGCCGTACAGATTCTCCGACTGGCTGCGTACGATCTCCTTGCCCAGGCGAATCCGCTCCGTCCTGTCACCTGTTTGCCTCATGCGCATCCAGACCTGCCACAAAGACTGAATTTTCGCCGGCGGTTTTTCCCCCCGATTCCCGTCCGAACGGAACCAATCAGACCATAAAGGCGCCCAATAATTGATTTGGAGAAGCGGATGGAAAATTAATCCTATATCCGTGGAAGACTCGCAGGGATACACCGCCAAATCAAGCAGATTTCCATCGCGTTTGGTCATGACAAGCTCCGTCCGAACAACACGCCAGCTCAACAGCACTCCAATCTCCGCCCAGTAATCCGCGACCAACTCCATCGTTTCCGGTCGGAATCCGCCTTCGATAACAACCGGGTTGATAATGACCTGCCGGCCATTCTCAAAATGACGCCAGCCCTGTGGTCCTTTTCGTTTCAACCCCAACTCGTCGAGAATCCGGTTCGCCTCATCCGGATTGTAGTCTGCGTAGCTCCTCTCCCATTCCGGCTCATAAAAACTGCTCGCCCGGTTTACCGTCCACTGCCTCGGGTTACACTTGCCAAAATGCAGGATCTCGTTGATTTCGCCGCGGTCAATGGCAAGGGAAAGTGCGATACGAAACCGGGGATTCTGGAAAAGATCGCGAAACGCCGGATCGGGGTGGGTTTGGTTCAGAAATAGCGTTACGCGGCTCCCCTGAATCTCCCGCCAGAAACGGACGGAATAATTACCACGATCCCGGTTTGAAAGCAGCAGTGGTGCGTTCTGCATCGCGTTCTGGGCGAAATCGATCTCCCCGGAAATGTAGAGCAGATTTCTAGATTCCTCGGTACCGACATATTCGGAGTGAATCCGGTTGATGTAAGGGAGCTGGTTTCCCTCCCGATCCACCTTCCAGTAATATGGATTGCGCTCCAGGATCACGTGGCCGGAGGAGGGTGTGTCGACCACACACCACGCGCCCAGGGTTGGATAATCAGGCGAGGTCTGCCCGCTGGTGAGACGCACCGTGTGGTTCACGTCGCGGAACAATTCGAACCAGTGATCGAATCCGCGCGCCGATACGATAGAGGAAATCTCCTCAATCGGCTCATAGGCGGGGTGGAATCTTTTCAAGTAGTGCTTCGGCATGAGCAGGCTGGAATCGTTCACTGTCTGAATGAGTGCGTAGAGAACCGAGCCGTACGGCTGATTGAAGGAAAGGCGAAAACGCATCGCATCAAGAACTTCGAGGCGCATAGGTTCGCCCCCTACCACGAAATTCGAGGGAGGGATCGGCGTAATGTCTTTGTTGAGCAGGACGTCGTGCCACGCAAACAGAACGTCATCGGTCGTGACCGGTGCGCCGTCGGACCACCGCATCCCCTTTCGAAGTTGAAGAAGGATCGACCGCGCGTCTTCCGCCAGCTCCCAACTTTCAATCACGTTCGGCTCGATCGTAACCCCGTCAGCGGCAAACCGGACAAATGGCTCTCGCATCATGTAGACTTCTTCGACAAGCCAGGTGGCAACGGGGGTGATGGTTCGAATCTCGCCGCCATGGACGCCGATCCGGTCGATGATTTCGATCACCGGCGGATGATCGGGAAGCCGGTCTCCCACCGGCGGCAGCTCTCCTGCTTCAACCAGAGCCCGCAGCATCGGCGCCTCACGATATTCCACGCCGAAGCAAACCTGTACCGCCGAGCAATAAAAGCCGACCGCAAACAAAGCGCAGTAAAGTCCAAATGTAGAGTCGTCACACAGTTTCGAAAATTTCCAATGTCGAATGCGCAATGTCGAATACCCAGCCTTCGAAATTGGACGTTGAGAATTCGACATTCGACATTTCCCCCTAACCCAAAAGTCCCAATCCCCAATTCCCAATTCCCTACACCCAATCCCCCGCACCCAACCCAGCCATCACTCCTCAATAAACCACTGCGCGGGCTGGTGCGGTGTCGTAACCCCCCATGGCCAGCCCAGAAGAGCGCCGTCTCCAGGCACATTATGGAGCCGGTCCGTAACCAGCATCGGTCCGATCGTGCCGCCGACCGCCCCGATCCCGTATAGATTTTCCGCCTGGCTGCGGACAATTTTTTTGCCGAGACGAATTCGCTCCTCATCATCTCCGGTCTGCTTCAGGGCCTGCCACGTACTCCACAATTCCTTGATGTCGTCCGGGGGTTCTTCTCCCTTGGCGCCATCCGATCTGAGCCAGTCCTCCCATGCGCCGCCCCAACACCGCATTTGCAGCGGCGTACCCATCGCAATCCCGACATCAGTAGCCGTATCACCGGGATAGATTGCCAGGTCGAGCTGGTTGCCCATCAATTTTGTATAAACCAGCTCATTATCGACAACCCGCCAACTCAGCAAGATGCCGAGATCCGCCCAGTAGTCGGCCACCAGCTCGGTCATCTCCGGTCTAAATCCGCCTTCAATCACGACCGGCGAAAGCACTATCTGCCGGCCGCTCGGAAAATACCGCCACCCGCCGGCTCCTTTTCGCACCAGGCCAATTTCATCCAGGATCCGGTTCGCCCGATCCGGATCAAACTCCGCGTAGCTTGTTTCAAACTCCGGCTCGAAATAACTACAGGCCCGATTGACCGTAGCCTGGCGCGGAATGCATTTTCCAAAATAGAGGATGTCGTTTATTTCCTCGCGATTGATCCCCAGCGAGAGCGCGATTCGAAATCGCCGGTCGCGAAACAGATTCCTCATTTCCTCGTCGGGGTAGGTTTGATTCAGGAAATAGGTGACGCGCGTTCCCTGGTTCTCCACCCACATTCGAACCGAGTATTTCCCTCGCTCCTGGTTTGACAGGAGCAGCGGGGCGTTCTCGAGCGGATTCGAGGCGAAATCTATTTCCCCGGCGATGCTCTTCATATTTCTCGCTTCTTTGTTTCCGACTAGCTCCGAATGGATCCCATCGATGTACGGCAGCTGATTGCCTTCCGTATCCACCTTCCAGTAGTACGGATTGCGTTCGAGAATCACGTGTCCCATCGTCGGCTCGTCGAGCACCATCCAGGGGCTGATGGTGGGGTAATCCGGAGGGACTCTACCCGACAGACGAAGCACCGTGTGATTTTCATCCCGAAACAACTCGAACCAGTGGTCAAACCCTTTCTTCTTCGCCAGCGCGACGAGCTCTTCCTCGAGCACATACTTGATATGAAACTTTTTCAGGTAATGCTTCGGCTGCAAAAGAGTGGCCTCGGTAACGGAGTGGAGGAGCGCGAAAAGAACCGAACCGTAGGGCTCCTTAAAAGAGAACCGAAAATGAATCTCGTCGAGGATTTCGAGCGTCATCGGCTCACCTCCGACAATGTACGATGGCGACAACAGAGGTGTGATATCCTTGTTCAGAATCACCTCATGCCACGCGAAGTCCACGTCTTCCGTGGTGACAGGAAACCCGTCCGACCACTTCATGCCTTTTCGAAGCGTGATCAGGATTGATCGGGCATCCTTCGCAAGCTCCCAGGAAGCTGCGGCATTCGGCAAGATGGTAACCCCGTCGGGGGCGAAGCGCAGGAGCGGCTCCCAGTTCATATACATTTCTTCAACCATGAACCCCGCCACCGGCGTCATGGTCTGCATTTCCCCCCCATAAACGCCGATGCGCTCCAGGCAGGTCAGCACTTCGGGCTCCTCCGGCAGCCTCTCCTCCACCGGCGGCAGATTGCCCGCCGCAACCCGTTCCTGGAGCATGGGCGCCTCGTTGTACTCGGCGGCGCCGGCGGCACCCGCGAAAAGCAGAGTGGCAACTGCTGCGGCCACGCGCATCCTGTCCGTAGCCCGGAGCCCACGACGGCCATCATGGAGAATCGAGCGCCTGCCCGGCGCGCCACCGCCGAGCTTGCTCGGTGGGGTCCGAAGTACGCCGGACGAATACGAACGCACCGTGCCGCGGGACGAAAAAATTGCCTGGATAAACATTTCAAACACAATTGCACTTTACCAATCACAGGTGCCAATACCAAACTCATTCATGAATCAGAGACCTTTCTCTCCAGAACCCTGGCCGGAGGCGGGCGTGGTTGCCACCGGCGCAAGTTCGCACGCCCGCCTTCGCCCCGTGCCCATCCGGGCCGTCGCCATGCGCGACGGCTTCTGGCGGAAGCGTATCGACGCCAACCACCGGGCGGGGATTCCCAGTTTTCTTCGCTGGCTGAACCGGGATGACCAAACCGAGCCGTTTCCCACCTTTGCCCGATCCTCGAATCCGGAACAAATCGCCAACGCCATCGGCGCATTGCACCGGAATATCACCGGTAAAAACCGACATCACTTGATGCATTCCTGGCGCGCAAATGTTCAGACTCTTCTCGAAGCCTGTGCCTTGACCCTGCAGTCGGTCGACACGCCCGAGCTTCACTCGCTGACAGACGAACTTGTGAAAGGCATGGTATCCGCGCACAATCATCCGGGCTTTTTCGATGCCTATTACGGCGAGAACTTCGGCCTTTCCTATCAGTTTGCTCTCCCCGGTCACGCGATCCAGGCCGCGGTCGCGCATCATCGAGCCACCGGCAGCACCGAGTTGCTTGATTGCGTGTGCCGGGTCGCGGACAGGATCGTGGATCAGTTCGGCAGGCGTCGCGCGGTCGACCACCCCTGCATCGAGATGGCGCTGATCGAACTCTACCGCTCGACTGGACAGGCAAAGTACCTCGAGACGGCGGGAAACTTTCTTCAGGCGCTGATGGATCAGCCCCCGCTCATCGGGCAGGGGTGCGGCGACTACGAATACCAGGAAACGGAACCGCATTTCGGCCGACACGTGGTACGCCAGACCTATCTCTGCGCCGGCGGAGCCGACTATTACCTGGAGACCGGGGACACGGCATTCCGTGACAAACTCGAAGCCATGTGGAACGACATGACAATGGGCAAGTCACACATCACCGGCGCGCTGGCCATCGACTATTTCTGCCCGGAGCGCGTCGCGGAAAAACCCTATGATTTGTGGGTCGGCGTTTTCCGGATTCTTCAGGATCATATCATCCGGGGCGGAGAGCTGTGCGAGTCCGTAGGCAACCTCTACTGGAATTGGCGCATGCTCGCCGCGGACGGCGAAGCAAAGTACGCCGACTTCTTCGAACGCGTACTGTACAACTCATTTCTCGCGCACGTCTCGATCGACGGATCGAAGTTTTTCTACGTCTGCCCGCACGCTACCGACGGCGAGTTCCCGTCACGAACGGCATGGTCACACCCGGAAACCAGTTGCTGCAGTCCGAATGCATTGCGGATGATCGCGTCGGTGCCGGGATACCTGTTCAGCACGTCGGATGATGGCGTCTGGATACATCTGTACGACGCCTGCCGCCTGGACTGGCGGCTTTCGGATGGAACGCCCATCGAACTGGAGATCGACACCGCGTATCCATGGAACGGCCGGATCACGATTGAAGTCATGCCGGCGGCGTCCCGGGATTTTACCCTCCGTCTGCGGATCCCGGGCTGGTGCACCGGTGCGTCACTCCAGGTAAACGGCAAGCCCGCCAATGGAAAGGCAATCCCAGGGTCCTACTTCGAAATTCGGCGGAACTGGTGCAAGCAGGATCGCGTGCAACTCGATCTGGCCATGCCTGTTCAGGTCATGGCGGCCGACGGCCGGGCGGAGGAGTTCGAGA
>CAUZEO010000060.1:0-18767 GCA_963578625.1 Kiritimatiellia bacterium
AAGCGGGTGCCCCGTGGTCAAAAGAAACGTGCCGGCGGCGGTCAACAAACGGGCGCAGGATTTGACCACCGCGGCGGGATTGTGTGAAAACGGGAGGGCATACGTTGAGTGTACCAGGTCGAACGGTCCCTGAATGGCGCCGTTCAACTCATCCATGTCGGCGAGGACAAATTGAACATCCGCCCCTGCTTTTCGAGCGAGTTCCTTTCCATATTCGATTTGTCGGGGGGAGACATCGAGCGCGGTGCACTTCGCACCCATGCCGGCTAAAAAGATGCTGTTTTGCCCGGCGCCGGCCCCAATTTCCAGACACCTCATGCCCTGAAGAGACTGTGGAAGCAGATCCAATTCAGAGTCGCCGGGAAGCAGCGGGCCGTAATGGAAGTCCTTGGTTGAGATTCGCGTTACCTGCTGATAGGTGTCGGCGATAGCATTCCAGTATTCAGCATTCAAGTTGTGCTGCATTGCTTTCCCTTGCTGTGGCACGGTTATCCGACCCGTGTGCGGAACCCGAGCACACTACCATAGCACAGTGGCACGGGTATCCCCCGTGTGCGAAACCCGAGCAAGAGTTAGCACTTCATTTCTGAAGTACGCAAGTCCTTGTCTGCGGGATGAGGCTCGCCACAATCCATCGGAGCATAGTCCTCCAGCCACTCAAACCTGAAGTAAGTGGACTGCGCAGCACCAATGCCCGCTTTTCTTGGATTACTCGCAATGTTGGGAAGGGGAGTACTCATCCAAATCGAAGGAGGAAACAACAAGGATTAGGCGTTCTTAACTAAGACGTGGGGGTATCGAGTCAGGAGAGCCAGGAACCATAAAGAGATCATATTAATTCCGTCGGTAGTTTTAACCTTCTCGTTTGGAATCTTTACAAGGCGAATGTCAATGGGCTTAAAATACGAGAATGGATCCGGAGAGTGAACTCTCCTGTCATACCGGTCCTGTTCCTGTCCGAATACCCCCCACACACTCTCCGGGCTAGGTATGACTGTGATACAATTCCGGCAGCCCGTCATGCGCCTCCCATTGGAACAACTCTACCATCAGACCATCGCTCGATAAAATCGACGGCGCAACGGGGCAATCTATGTATTGCGGGATGAATTTTCGTGGGACGGCGAACGAATACACCGTGACAGGTTACTCCGACGGCGTTGTTCGGTTTCGAAACGAAACCGTATAACTTCTGGAGGTCCCGCCTTTCCGTGGCCGAATGGACCACATTGTCCAGAAGGTTTCCTGCTCGTTGTTGGCGGTTACTTTTTTCTCGTGCGCCGACTGCCAACCGCCGGATAATCCACCGTCCACACTGCCATCTTCCTTGTCGTGCAAATAGGTTCTACAGGCCAGGGTCTGCAGGTGCAGCGCCGCATCACGTAGGTCGGCCGCGGTTTGTTCGCTATGAATAACCTGGACCGCGGCGCCGGCGGTTACGCCTATGGCCATAGTGACAATCAGCAGCGCAATCAGGACTTCGAGAAAGGTGAAGCCCCGGGCGCTTTTTTCACTGATCGGAAGTGGAAAGGTCTGCTGCGTCATCAATGCCCCCGGGTTCTCCGTCTTTGCCGTAGGAGATGATTTCGAAGGATTCACCGGCACGGCCGGGAACGAGGTACACGAATTTATTACCCCAGGGATCGAGGGGAACGGACTGTGAATCCAAGTACCCGTCCTTGGTATAACTGCGAGGGATCGGTTCGATAACTGGTTTTTCGACGAGTGCGCCGAGACCCTGCGCCGCGGTCGGGTTCTGGCCGGCATCCATCTTGTAAATATGAACCGCGTTTTTCAGAATCTTCAGTTGATTCTGGGCCGCGATCACCCGTGCCTTGTCCGGTTCATTCACCAGGGATAGCCCTACCACGGCTGCCAGGATGGCAAGTATGCTGACCACAACCAGGATTTCGATCAGCGTGAGACCGGCCTGCGGCGGGAGGCGTTGAACAAGATTGGGGCTGGCAGGTTCCTGGCTCATCTTCGAGATACAGTACATCATGGCCGCGAAGATGTTAATCTTCTTCTAATACCGGCACACGTGGCACGGGCTGGAAGCGTCGTTCCACGGCGGTTTTTTCGTGGCTTGGGCTCCGGTTGGGCACCGCTGCACGGGTCGGATACCCGCGCCACGGACACTAGGATTCGACGGGGGAAGATTCTGTGTTCGCCACCACTTTTCCCGGGATCCCGCCGTCGTTCTCGAAGTCTGAAAATTTTACCGATACGATCGTGGAAACCCCGCGCTCCTGCATGGTGACGCCATAGAGGATGTCCGACGCCGCGATCGTTTTTTGATTGTGTGTAATCACGATAAACTGGGATCTCTCCAGGAATCCCTTGACCGTCTGCACAAACCGGCCGATGTTCGCCTCATCGAGCGGCGCATCCAGCTCATCCAGCAAGCAGAACGCACTGGGTTTTTCGAGGTAGAGGGCAAAGAGTAGCGCGACTGCCGTCATGGTTCGCTCGCCACCGGACAGCAAGCTTACGGTCTGAAGTTTTTTGCCCGGCGGCCGCGCGATGATCTCGATACCCGATTCGAGCACGTCTTCCTCATCCACCAGGACCAGTTTTGCCGTCCCGCCCCCGAAAAGCTTTTTGAACATTTCCTGAAAGTTTTCGTTCACCTGGTTAAAAGTCGAGGAGAACATCTCGGTCGTTGTCTTGTTAATGTGGCGAATCATGTCCATGAGTTGCTGCTTGGCGTTGACAAGATCCTCCTGCTGCGTGGTGAGAAACGCGTACCGCTCCTCCAACTCGCGATGCTCCTCGATGGCAACCAGATTTACGGGACCCATGGCGTCAATCTTGGTTCTGAGTTCACCGATTATCGTCTCGAGGGTTTCGGGGTCGGGTCGTGTTTCGCTTTCCCACTCGGGCTCCGCCTCCTCCATCACCTGCTCGACGCTGATATCGTAGTCGCTGCCGATTCGTTCGATCTGGTTTTGCCGTCGCATGCGCTGTTCGGCCAGATCAACATCCAGCTCATTGCGCTGATTCATCAGCGCTTCCAGCAGGCTTCGCTTCTCCCGGAGTTCGGCGTCGGTCTTCTCAATTGCGGCGATCTTTTCGGATCGCGCCTGGCGAATGGTTTCCAGTTTTTTCTCGAAGTCCCGGGACTGTTCGTCAAGCGGGGCCAGGTTGGCCTGGGCTTCCTCCGCGGACCGGTTGAGTGCGTCGATGCGCGCCTGGTACGAATCAAGACCGGCACGACGTTCCCGGACCAGGGATTCCAGCTCGTGAATTCTCGCGGTTTGTGTTTCGCATTGGCTCTCAAGGTGCTCAACCCGCTGCCTGCATTCGGCAAACCGAACCCGATGTTCGGTGACGTGGTTGTAGAGTTCTCCTCGCTCCTGTTCGAGGGAGCGCAATCCCTGCGTCTTTTCCGCGATCGTACCGCGCGTTTCTTCCTGCAGCACCCTGAGCTTCTTCAACGACTGCAGGATCTCGGTCCTGCGCTGCTCGGTGCTACTGTCCTGTTCGTTGAGAGCCTCAAGTTCGAACGTCACGGTGTCGAGGCGCTCAAGTGCCTGTTTCGCCTCCGCTTTGACAACTTGATTTTCTCCTTCGCAGATCGCAACGTCTCTCCGGGCTGCCTCCAGTTCGCTGCGGGCGGCCGCGATCTTCTCTTTAGATACCTCGATTTTTGACTCGATCGCTTTCAACTCAGACTCGGTCCGGGAAATGGTTTCTGAAAGTTCGGCTTGTTCCTGCTGCCACGTATCAAGATTCTGCCGGATGCCCAGCGGATTCGAATCCTGATCTTCACGCATCAAGTATTCCACTGAACCATCGCCCCGTCTGAGAACCCCGTCGCGAGTCACGAAGGTCGCGCCGACATCGACGGTTTCGGGAATCTGTTCAGAGGTCTCAACTACGTACACATTCTCGAGAAGCCGCTCCACCAGGGGACGGGTCGCCGGTGTGCAGTCAACATAGTCCAGAAGAAGTTTTCGGCCTTTTCCGGCAGGGGTCTGGCCGTCCCGCTTCGAAACCGTTCGCAGGGGCAGAAGCCGGACCGAACCGTGCCGTGCACCGCTGATCTCCCGGACCAGAGCGAGCGCCGCTGTTTCGTCCGTTACGACCACGGCGTCCAACCAGGCGCGGAGCACTGCTTCGAGAGCGAGTTCAAATGACTTTGATGCGCGTATGTGTTCCGCGAGCGAGCCCATGATCTGGTCACTCCCCGCGGGCAGGGCGGACTTTCCATCCAGCAGGTACCGGGCGCCTCGCGGGAACCCGTAGCCGCTTGCCGCGCTTTCTTCCAGCAAATCAATACGTGCCTGTTTGGCTGCGGAGTCGGACCGCAAGTCGGCAATGCCCTGGCGAATCCTTGCAAATTCTTCGTCGACTTGCCGCAGCTCTTCTTCCGTAGAGGCAAGCGCCTCCACCTTCGCGGTCGACAGCGCCATCAGCTCGTTATGACGTTCGGTCATGGTCGACTGGCGCCGGCCAAATTGTTCCGCAGCTCTCTTTAACTCCGCCTGTTCGGCGCTCAGGCGCTCCCTCCGAACGACGGTGGTGCGTTCCGCTGCCTCGAGATCAGTCAATTCATTTTGAAGTTTTGCGCCGCGGCTTTCCGATTCCACCATCTCGGTGCGCAGGATGTGAACGTTCTGGCCCGTCTGCTCGACTTCCGTTTCGAGGTGCTTAAGATGTTCGCCGGTTTTGCTGAACTTTTCCTGGGCGGCGTCGCGGTCCTTCCCCGCGGATTCGGCACTCTGCTTAAATTCCGTAAGGCGCTTTTGATGTTCTTCGCACCGGACGGAAGCCTCGTCGGCGTCTTTCGTATCCCGCTCGGACAAGGTTTGGATTTCCCGAACTCGATCCACATTAACTCGAATCAATTCGCGGCACCGTTCCAACTCGCTGCGGGCACGCGACACGGCATCCATCACGTCCCCGATTTCACGTTCTTTCGCCGCAACTTCTTCCCGTGCATCCGTCGTTGTTTTGTCCAGGAGGGCCGTCTCTTCCCGTACCGCTTCATCCCGTTCCTGCACCGACGAAAGCTTGTTCTCCGCATCTTTGATTTCCGACTCAAGCTCTCGGAGGCGCTCTCGCGTGTGGAAAATGTCAAAGCCGCGGAGGTTGTCGCGCATGGACGTATACCGGCGCGCCTTTCCGGCCTGGCGCTGGAGCGAAATAATCTGCCGGCGGACCTCCCTGATGATGTCATCGAGTCGAATGAGGTTTGCCTCGGTGTGGTCGAGCTTCCTGAGGGCTTCCTTTTTGTCCGCCTTGTACTTTGTGATCCCGCTGGCTTCTTCGAACACCGCGCGCCGATCGTCGGGACGAGAGCTCAAAATCTGGTCGATCTTGCCCTGCTCCATGATCGAGTAACTTGTGGTGCCGATGCCGGTGTCCATAAACAGACGCTGGATGTCCTTGAGCCGGCAAGGAGCCCGGTTCACAAAATATTGCCCTTCTCCGGAGCGAAGCACCCGGCGAGTCACGGTGACTTCGTTATATTCGGTCCCGAGCGATTTTTCGCATTCCGCCAGAGTCAGACTCACCTCGGCCATTCCCATCGGCTTCTTGAGATCGGTTCCGCTAAAGATTACGTCCTGCATCTTGCTGCCGCGCAGAGCTTTAGCGCTTTGTTCCCCCAGCACCCACCGCACGGCGTCCGCAATATTGCTCTTTCCACAACCGTTGGGACCCACGATGGAGGTCATGCCCTGTTCGAATTCCAGTTTCGTCTTGCCCACGAAACTCTTGAATCCAATCATTTCAATGGATTTTAGATACATCCTGTCTCTTTTTATCCTAACGTAGTGAGACTTTACATAAAGGGTCGCCAATGAAATACAAACTAAGAACAATACAATATCATGTATGCCCCGCGGCGACAACCACAATATCTTGACTTTTGATTGGATTTTCTACCCATAATCATGGAAGGTCTTTGCGCATGCCGCAACCGTGGATTCGCACCTTTTTCCTGCTGGCCCTTTTCGCCTGGGTTACCCTCGGCACAGTAAACGTCTACTGGGCCAATCTGAACCAGGACGAGGGGTGGTATCTTTACGCGGCCCTCAGTTGCTCTGACGGCCTGCTGCCGTATCGCGATTTCGCCTTCACGCAGGGGCCGGTGATGCCCTTTTTCTATGCCTTGGCAGGTCCATGGCTGGAGCATGCCGGTGTCGAGGCCGGGCGCTGGTTCACCCTCATTCTGGCCGGCTGCATCCTCTTTTTTACCGCCCGCCTTGCTTCAAAATCAGCCGGATCAGGCCCGGGTTGTGCAGAGGCCGGTCTGCTGGCTTTGATCCTGTTGGCAGTGAACGTGTATCAGAGCCAGTTTACGACTATCGTAAAGACCTATTCGCTGTGCGGGTTGCTCCTCGTGTCCGGCCTGCTTGCCGCCAACCGCGCGGCAGGCGGTCACCGGCCCTGGGTGGGGCTGCTGGGAGGAATCCTGCTCGGGCTGGCCGCTGCGACCCGTCTTTCGGTTCTGTTCGCCATTCCCGTGACAGTTTTCTTTCTCCTGATCCGGCCCTCCATTCGCCCGACCCGCGCATGGTTATATGTAGCGATCGGCGCGGCGGTCGCCTTCGGTGCCGCGATGCTTCCGTTTCTGGGCATGGCCCCCGAGGGCCTTTGGTTCGGCCTCGTCGAATATCATACGCAGCGGGACGCTGGTTCGCTGGCGGCCTCCGCGGTCTACAAGGCCGGATTCCTGTCACGAGTCGTGAGTGCGTATGCGGTTGCCTGCGCGCTGCTCGCGGTCCTGGTTTGTGGAGTGTTCTTCCTTCGAGGGCGGCGCGAGGATTCGGAGCGCCGGGAACAAACATTCCAGCCGCTCCTCTGGTGGGTCACCGGAGTGATCACGTTGATCCACATCTCCGCGCCGTACCCATACGACGACTACCAGGCGCTGGTATATCCCGTCTTCTGCGCCGCGCTCGGAGCGGGGACGATCTCGCTTCTCCGCGGCATCAGTGCCAGGGCCGGATTCGATCCGGCTAGGATGTTCGGTGCGGTTTGTGTCTGCGTGTTCTTCTGTTGCGGTCTCGCCGCTGCCTCTTCACCGATCAACCAGGAGTGGGTGTTGCGGGAACGGGACCGGATCTGGTGGCGATTGAAAGAGCGTTCCCCGATGGCCGACCTGAAAGCAGCGGCTGCTTTTGTCCGTGAACGCACGGAACCGTCGGATCTGGTACTGACCCAGGACCTGTATCTCGCCGTTCAAGCCGGCCGGCGAGTTCCCCCGGGTCTTGAAATGGGTCCTTTTTCCTATTTCCCAGCCCTCACCGCGGACGAGGCCGCGCAGCGCCGCGTGCTGAACCGGGAACTTCTCGAAGATCTCCTGCGAACTTCCCCTGCAAAGTTCGCGGCCATCAGCGGATACGGTCTTGCAATCGAGTCTCCGAAAGTTGCGGAAGTTGATCCCGCGGAGCGCGAGCGGTTCATCAACCTGCTCCGTGAACGCTATTCCAGAGTAAAACGAATCCCCGGATTCGGGCAGGCGAACACGACGCTCGATTTCTACTCACTTAATGAGCCACCGTGAATCCATATGAAGCTTTCTATCGTCGTTCCCGCATATAATGAAGAGACCCGGTTGCCGCCTATGCTTGAGGCATACCTGGAATTCTTTGTGCCCCGCTATGGCGATGAGGTGGAACTCATCATGGTCGTCAACGGTTCCTCCGACGGGACGGAGCGAGTGGTTCGGGACTACCAGGAGCGTTTTCCGCAATTGCGATTGGCGGTTGAGCCGCGGAAAGTAGGAAAAGGCAGCGCGGTCGTCATGGGGTTTGATCTGGCGGAAGGTGAACTGGTTGGCTTCACGGATGCGGACGGAGCCACCCCTCCGCAGGCCTATCAGGACCTGGTCGACGGGATTGGAGACGCGGGCGCCATCATTGCATCGCGCTGGCTTCCGGGTTCTGATGTCTCTCCCCGGCAGCCATTGTCCCGCCGCATTGCTTCGCGGATTTTCAACTGGAAGGTGCGCATGCTTTTCGGGCTCAAGATTACCGACACCCAGTGCGGTGCAAAGCTCTTTACCGCGGAAGCGGTCCGGGCGATCCGTCCTTCGCTCGGGTTGACGCGATGGGCCTTCGATGTCGACGTGCTTTTTCACACCCGCAGAACCGGATTCGCGATCCGCGAGATTCCCACCACCTGGCATGATGTGAAAGGATCCAAGGTGAAAGTTCCCCGCGCGTCGGTGGAGATGACGCTGGCGATCTGGCGGCTGCGGCTTATTCATTCTCCCTTCCGGTGGGTTGTTACGGCGTATGACTCCCTTGTGGGGCGCCGATTTTCGCAAAGGAAGCGGCGCTAACCCGCTGGCGCAGTAGAAAAAGTATGAACAATGCGGGTTAACCCGCAATTGACACTGGCCCGCGGTTCGTTCCGCGCTCTACACTCTCCCCTCTTATGAGTTTCACTTTGGTAGAGCAGGCGAAGCGTGCCCTCGGCAGGGGGGGGAGCGAGTCCCATCGAGATGGATTGCTTCGACACAGCATCCTGCTTTTCGTCGCGCTGAATCTCACCATGGTAGCGAATATCGCCTTCACGGTGATGTTGGGAAGAACGCTCTCCCTGGAAGAGTTCAGCGTTTTCCTTCCCCTCATGTCCATGGTGGGAGTCCTTTCGTCCCCCATGCAGGCGGTTCGGACGGTCATCACACACTACTCCGCGCGATTCATGCTGGAGGGAAGAAAGCGGGATATCGTGCGCCTGATCCGGCAGTGGTTGATCTACATCACGGTTGTGGCGGTTGTGCTGCTGCTCGTTGTCCTCACGCAAGTCGAATGGATCATGGCGTACCAGAACCTTGATGATCCTGCTCCGGTTCACATCATGGGGTTCATCCTCGTGGTTGCCATGTTCTACCCGATCTTGGGCGGCGCGATGCAGGGGTTGCAGGCGTTTCGATGGGTGGCCGCCGCGGCCATGACCGCGGCGGGCACCAAGTTGATTTGCGGTTGTGTGTTGGTGTTCCTTGTTGCCGCGACTGCATCGTCGGGACTTCTTGCTCACCTGATCGGCACCACCGCCACGTTTGCGATAGCCATTTGCGCCATTCGGCCGCGATTACGGAATGCAGAAGGAGAAGAGAGGTCACTGCCATCGACCACGCCTTACTTCTTCAGGAGTTGTATCGTCCTCATTTCCTTCGCATGTATCATGCAGTTGCCGGTGATTTTCGTTAAGCACTACTTTTCAACGGAGGTGGCGGGCGAGTTTTCCTACGCAGTGACCATTGCAAAGCTGGTCATTTTTTTGCCGATGCCGGTTACTATGGCGCTCTTTCCAAAGGTGATTTCGGAAGGCGGGATGACTCGGGAGGATCAGAAACTCCTGATACGTGGAATGCTGTATGCCATTGTCCTGATTGGCGGGTCGGCGTGCGTGTGCATGCTTATCCCAAACGTGCCCCTGTACATATTGGCCGGTGTGACGGATCCGGACGCCCAACAGATCCTGTTGGTCAGGCTGCTGCTTTTGTCTATGGTCCCCTTGGGGTTGGGTCACATGCTGATGAATTTTGAACTGGCGCAGCATCGATTCGCTATCGTTCCGGGAGCGCTTATTTCCGCGGTTGCATATGTCGCGGGTATCCTGATCTGGCATGAGACGGTCTGGCAGATCGTCGGGGTGACCGCGACGATGAGCGTGGCGTTTTTGGTGGTGCTGCTCATCTCTCTCCCGTTTCGCGCGGATTAGGGAACCGTGCAGGATCAGTCCGGCGATGATATGATGTTTCTCTCGCTTTGGCTTGCCCGGTTCCGCTATGGAGTGTCTGGTGCCGGTTTGTTTTTGTGATGTCGAAACCCAAGAAAAATGAAATGCCCGTGGCGGACGTCGAATTGGACGCAGAGGAACAGTCCCCGCTTCGAGTCCCCGCGGTATTCGCCGCCTGGTTTTTTGTTGTCGGTGTGCTCCTTTATGCGCTGGTGATTTTTATGCCGGTCTTCGGATCGGACAATATCCTGCTCACAACCGATGACGGCATCGGCGTACTCGCCCGAAGGAAGTCATTTCTACCGGGTGCGTTTTTCGGCTCCTGGAACGACGCCAGCTTGATGGGGTACCCGACGTATGCCCTGATCAATTGGACCTCAACCTTGTTGTCGATTTTTCCGGTGGATTTCGTCATCGACTGGCTTCATGGAATTGACCTCGCGGTTGCATCCGTTTTCCTCGTGCTCTTTTTACGAAATCGGGGTATCGGCTGGGCCGGCTGCTCGATGGGCGCCCTGACTGCGTATTGGCTGAGCACGAATCTGACGCTCACGTTTGCCGGCCACATTGGGAAATACGGCGTGCTCTTGTTTGCAGCCATGTTTCTATGGCTGATCGATCGCGCCGTGAACAAGCGTTCCGTCCTCTGGGGCATCCTGGCGGGGGGCGCCATGGGGGCGATGTTCCTGGAGCAGACGGACCTGGCGCTCTTCTTTTCGCTGATCCTGGGCCCGTATGCGCTGTTCCTGCTCTGGCGGGAACACGGGTTCGCACCACGGCCCGCGGCGCTCATACTCGTTCCGCTGCTCCTCACGGCGCTCTTGCTTGCGTACCATCCTCTTTTTGGCGGGTATAAGCTATTCGTCAAGGACACCCAGACCGCCGACGCGAAAGAAGACCCGAAGGAATCCTGGGATTTCGCCACGCAATGGAGTTGGCCACCGGCGGAGTCGATTGATTTTATTGCTCCGGGGTTCATGGGATGGAGAAGCGGCGAGCCCGAAGGCCCGTATTACGGAACCATGGGCCGGAGCGCCGGTTGGGAAGAGACAGGGCAGGGCTTCCAGAACTTCAAACTCGAAAACGTTTACGTCGGCGCCGTTCCCGTTGGCCTTGCATTGTGGGTGATCCCTCTCGCCGTCTGGGCGCGAAAGCGCAACCGGTCCGCATCAGAGGTCATTTTTTGGGGGGTCGTACTTCTGCTGACATTCTGGCTCGCCTGCGGGAAGTACATGGGACTTTACCGGCTATTATACGCGCTGCCGGTGATGTCTTCCATTCGTAATCCCAACAAGTTTCTCCAGGTCATGCAGATCGCGCTGGCGGTGCTGGCCGCGTTCGGAGTGGAGGCGTTGGCGGGCACATTGAAAAAGGATTTCGTGAACGCACTGGGCAAGCGAACAAGATTGGTTTGCGTGATCGTGACGGCGGCGTTCGCCGCGCTCCTTGCGCTGTACTGGTTTGGGTCGATGTTTTCGTCGGCGCAACTAGTGGAAACGTTCAGTAAAAAGGGGTTGAAGGATTTTGCGGATGTGATCGTTCAGAACCGTGTGGGAGCGATGCTTCATGGGGTTATCATGGTGGCCGTGTTCGGGCTGTTTTTTGCCGGCGCGTTGTACGCCTCACGTCCTGCCGCGGGCAGGGCCCTGTGGGTCGCCGCCTGGGTGCTCGTTGCCCTGGTGGCTGTCGACGCGAAGCTGCTTTCGCGGCACTATATTAAATCCATGAGCCTGGCGCAGATCAGGAATAATCCGGTGATGAAGGTGTTGCAGCACGAGACCAAGCATGGCAGGACCGCATTCCCTACCCAAAGCACCTTCTACAACACATGGCTTACCTATGACGTGCCGTATCACCATATTCGAACCGTGAATGTGACGGCTGCGCCGCGGATGCAAAACGACTACAAGAATTTCATTTCAACCGTGGGGAGTACTCCGTGGCGATACTGGCAACTGAGCGGTGTCCAACTCCTGCTGGGGCCGGGCCAGGTCTGGGGGCAGCTAAATGGCCATCCGTCCACGAAGGGGAAAACCAGGATCGCGTATGCGTTTAATGTTGAATCAACCGCCGATGGGAGGAATGTGCGGGTGATCGAAGCGTCCGACACGGTTCCAGGCGCTCATTGCGTATTAAAAATTGTGGAAGGTGGTCAACGCTTTCGGATGGTCGATGACTGGGAAGTGCTGGACAAGGAAGCCGCGCTTGCGCGCATTGCCGAGCCCGGATTCAAACCTCTGGAGCAGGTCGTGCTTTCGGGCGTGGAGCAGAATTTTCCAGCCCCCCAGGCGGCAAGCCCCAACAATTCCGGCCACCTCAGTATAGAGAGTATTAAGCCGGGATTCGTGCGCGCGAAAGTGTCGACAATCAGGCCTTCGATTCTGCGAGTCGCGGATCGGTACGACCCGGATTGGAAGGCATTGGTGGGGGGAGAGGAAGTACCGATCATGGTGTGTGACTATTTATTTCAGGGAATCTATCTGCCTCCCGGACTACATCGGGTTGAACTTAGCTACGATCCGCCTAAGGGCACGCTATGGATTCAGTTTTTCGGCAGCGGGGTCTGTGCTGTTGCAATATTCATCCTGGGTTTCAACCGGTTCAGGTCGGTTGGACTTCCAGGACCGGCACCATCGGCGACCCTGAGATGATCACCGTCTGGAAGGACCCGGAATCCGATCCCTCCCAGCGTGCTTTCTACTACGTTCGCGTGATCGAGATCCCGACCCCGCGCTGGACGGCGTACGATGCCAAGTACTTCGGTCTCCAGTTCGACGAGGAAATCCCGGTGACGCATCAGGAGTGCGCCGGCATTTCGCCAATTTGGTACACATCGTGACGCTGGACAGATTGCGTTGTTTACTACGTCAAGAATTTATTCGGAGTACCCGGGGGGCTCAACGACTTACCCTTGATCTAGAGTTCACGACGAAGGAGGGACTCCCATACCTGAAAAATCAGAATGGCGGGGCGCCATCTGAGGCCAGACTGAAAAATGTTTCCATCTCTTCGATGCCTCCCGGCGTGCCCATGTCGAGGAGCGGCGGGGGAAATTCCGAGGCAAAGAGTTTTCCCTCCTGCGCGAGTTGCGGAAAGAGTTCATTCTCGAGCGAAATGGCGCGCCCGTCCGGCAGGGGTTCAATGATTTTTTGTTCGAGCAGGTAGTACCCGCCGTTGACAAGGCCACGCGCAACCGCGGCCTTTTCACGGAAGCGAACGATGCCGCCCTGGGCGTTTGTTTCCACCGTCCCATACCGGTTGGGCTGATTCATTGCGACAACGGCGATGGAGGCGGTTGCCGACCGTTCGTGATGCGTGGAAATGAAGGATGCCAGATCAAGGCCAGGGAGCAATGTGTCTCCGTTCATGACCAGTACCGTTTCCGATCGCAGATGCTGATTGCAGTGGCGAATGGCGCCGCCGGTTCCCAAGGGGGATGTTTCTACTGAGACCATAATCTCCAACCGGTCCGCCCATGTCGACGCGGCGTGCGCTTCGATCTGTTCCGCCCGGTATCCCGCGGCGAGGACGACGGATGACACGCCTTGCTCTACGAGCCAGGATAGTTGGCGGTCCAGGAAAGGCCGGCCTGCTACCGGCACCAATGCCTTCGGCAGTTCGGGGTGCAACTCCTGCAAGCGGGTGCCAAGGCCTCCCAGAAGAATGACCGTCTGCGGGACGTCAACAGTCATATCGAATCTGGGGATGCCAGAATAATCTCGGATCCGTGGTTGGAAAAACGAAACCCGACTTCCTGGAACGTAGAGAGCGCTTCCCGGACATTCTCTTGTCGCGATTTCGGCACGTAGAGCAGCAGAAATCCTCGTCCTCCCGCACCCAGTAGTTTGCCCCCCAAGGCTCCGCTGTCGCGCGCCGTATCATAGGCCTGGTCGATATCCGTATTGCTGATGCCTGACGCCAGGGTTTTCTTTCGCACCCATGTTTCGTGCAGCAGATCGCCGAAACGGTCGAGGTCTTCATCGCCCTGAAGAATCGCCAGGGCGCGATCCACAAGCGCTTTCATTTCACCAAGCACGTCCAACCTGTGGTGCAAACTCTGCGCTTGTTCCGAGAGAATCGCGTCCGACGATTTTTCGATACCGGTGTAAAAAAGAAGCAGGGATTTTTCCAGTGCGGAGAGGCGGGGACCGGGCATAGTCACCGGCTCTACGCGCACCGATTCGCCGGGCCCGAACTGAATATGGCAAAGACCTCCGTGCGCTACGGCATGTTGATCCTGGTGACCGCCCGGATCACCGACACGCTCGCGCTCCACGTGGATCGCCTGGGATGCCAGCTCTTCCGGCGTGGCCTCTTTATCGAGAAATGCATGCAACGCAAGCAGCAGGCCGACCGAGAACGAAGACGAGGAACCGAGCCCGGTGCGTCCGGGGAGATCCGCGACGTGCGCGATTTCAAGACCACATTCCATCTCCTGCAGTGCCATGCATTCTCTGACCAGTGGATGCTGGAACTCGGACGGATGCTGTACGCTCTCGGTCTCGGCGTAGTTCGCGCGGTACTTGTACTTGAAGAAGGGGCCGAGGCGATGCACCAGCAGGTAACAATACTTGTCGATCGTAGAGCACAGCACGGCGCCGCCATGTTCATGATAGTATCCCGGGAAGTCTGTGCCTCCGCCGAAAAAACTGATCCGAAACGGTGTGCGGGAAATGATCATCCAAAACCCTGGTCAAAGCCGCACTTGCTCCTGTGCGAGAGCTTCCGTAAACCACTCCACGGTTCGCCGCACGCCGTCCTCCAGCGATGTATCGCAGGAGAGTCCGAGTGCATGGAGCCGTTTCACGTCGAAGATTTTGTCGATCTGGCCGTCCGGCTTGCTGGTATCCCACCGGATTTCTCCCGGGTACGCCGTTTCCCGCCGTACGAGTTCCGCCAGTTCCTTGATCGAAGTTCGTGTGCCCGAGGAAATATTCACCGGGTCGTGGCCGTCGTACGATTCAAGAAACCACGGAACCAGGGTCGCAACATCGCCGGCGTAGACGAAATCGCGCGTAGGTAGCCCGCTGCCGTAGCAGGCGATTTCCGGTGCGCCGGATACCTTCGCTTCGATGAATCTGCGAATCAGGGCAGGAATCACATGGGAGTATCCCTCGTTAAAGTTGTCATGCTCTCCGTACACGTTGCCGGGGATGAGAACCAGGCTGTCGAATCCGTACTGTGCGCGGTATGAGTCGGATTGAATCAGCATCATCTTTTTTGCGACTGAGTAGGGGGCGCTTTCGCCTTGGGGGATGCCATTCCACATCTGATCTTCGCTAATCGGGGAAGCAGCAGCGCCGGGATAGGAGCAGCCACCGATAAAGGTGACAAACTTCTCGATCCCGGCTTCGAAGCAGGCGTGAAGCGTGTTCGTATTGATTAGAATGTTCTCCCGAAAAAACTCGGCGGGGTAATCCCGGTTGGCGATGATCCCGCCGACTTTGGCGGCGAGATGCAGAACGGCATCCGGTTTCACATCACGCAGCATGCGCCCGGGTTCTTCCGGGCTCAGAAGGTCGAAATCCGCCCGTCCCACCGGGACGATCTCTGCACTGGTTTTCTCCTGAAGGACCGGGACGATGTGACTGCCGAGAAACCCGGTGGCGCCGGTTACGAGGATGCGATGGAAGACCTTGCCCATTTAATAATACTCAACATTCGCGAAATCCGTTTTCCAGCGGAGCGTGCTCAATCCTTCGCGAAGCGCCAGCAGCCCGTCATCCCATCCGATTTCCGGCTCGAATCCGATTTCTTGAATGCGCGAAAAAGCAATGGAGTAGTTGCGCTTGTCCGGGTCTTCGCGGATGTCGTTGAAATGAAGGTAACACCCGGTGAGTTCCATAACTTTTTCAGCCAGTTCGCGTTTCGTCTTGTTCATCCGTTCATGGCCGATGTTGAACGCACGCCCTTTCATCTTATCAAAATTTTCCAAGGTGAACTGAATCGCGCGCGCGACATCCGTCACATGGATGAAGGAACGTTGAAAATGACTTTCAAAGACAATGAGGAAGCCCTGGCGCAGCGCGCGCCACATAAAATCGTTCGGCATGAGGTCGAGCCGGACGCGGCCGGAGAGTCCAAATACCGTGGTAAAGCGAAAGGTGACAACATTGTCCTGGGCCAGTAGTTCCTGTTCGGCTTTGACCTTGGTGAGGCCGTAGACAGAGATGGGTTCCTGCGGGGTGTCTTCCGTGCAGGTTCCCTCCACCGGTTGGCGTGTGCCATATCCGCTGGTGGTATTGGGGAATATGTAGGGCTGGTTTGCGCGGTCCCGGAGGGCATCCAACTGCATGGCGGCCTCGTAATTGATGTCCCAGGCATCCTTTTCACGGTCCGCGCACAGGGGGGCGCCCACGAGCGCGGCAAGATTTACAATTGCGTCTGCTCCGTCCAGCGCGCGCTTCAGGGTCTCTTCGTCCCGAACGTCTCCCTGGATGCACTCGAACCCGGGGTGAATGAAATAGGGCAGAAGCCCGGTCTGCCGGTAGCAGAAATTGTCAAGGACGCGCACCCGGTAACCTTCTTGCAGCAACTGTGGAACGAGCGCGGTACCCAGGTATCCGGCCGCGCCGGGCACGAGGATTTTTCGATTTTTGTCCACCATGAGAACCGACTTTATGGGCGGCGCAAGTACCTGTCAATGGTACGGCGGAATCCGTTCCCAGTTGACGTCACCGCACCCCGGTGGTAGGGTTCGGTTTATGTCGCACGCGCGTAGAGCCCGGTGGTTGATCTGTTTTGCCCTGGCCGCGATCGTTGCCGGGGTTTCGGGGTGCGCCAAGAGTGTCGGCGCTCTCGACGCCGCAGACGAGCGCGACCCGGAAATGGCGCGCGCAACTACCCTGGAGCGGGCCAACGATTTCGAGGGGGCAATCCAGTCCTACCAGTTGGCGTTGGAGCGGAATTTCGAGCTTATCAAAGCGCATTTGAAGCTGGGGCTGCTTTACGACGATTACGAAAACGATTACCTGCGCGCGATTTATCATTACGAGAGATACCTGGAACTGAGACCGGATTCAGAGAAGTATGCGGACATAGAGGAGTTGGTCCGCCTCGCCCGGGTCAACTATGCCGCGTCGATTCCGGAACAGGATTCCGAGGCAATCCGGGAATTGACCCGGGTCCGGCAGAAGGCGAGCCAGATGGAACAGGATCTGGGGGCGGCGAAACGCAGGATCGCGGCTATTGAGGTTGAGAACGCTAAATTGACGACGGCGCTGGGCACGGCCCGGAAGAAAATCGTCTCCGATCAGGGGCCGGTTTCGGTGAGTGGATCCTCTTCGGCCCCAGTGGCGTCCGTCCCCGCGAATAAAGCGATCTCTTACAAAGTCCAGCGCGGTGACAGCTTATCCCGGATTGCCACCAAGATGTACGACGATTCGAGGAGGTGGAAAGCGATCTATGACGCGAATCGGTCGGCGTTGGATAGCCCTGAGAGCCTCAAAGTGGGCCAAATTTTAATGATTCCGATATCACAATCAGACTGAAGGATGAGCCCTGATGGCGGGGTCTCAATAGAATGAATGATCACGAACGCCGGATGGATCGATGAAGGGCACAGATTTTTTTGATGAAGATTTGCAGAATCGCGACCGCGATCGGCGGCCGGCGGAATCGGACGCGGACAAGGACGAGTCACGGGTGATTAAGCGGCCCGTATCGGACTTGAATCTCACGCGCATGGGTCGGCAGCGGGAGGATATCGAAAACCAGGTTGCCGCATCGTCCCAGGAATTGGAACGTCTTCGCATCCGCCAGGAGGAGATCGAGAAAGAGCGGCGCGAACTGGAGGATCTGCGGCGGAAGCAGGAGGAATATGTGACCTCCCGGCGCGATCTCAGCGAACGGCTGACCCAGAGTCTTGTTTCCATGGAAAAGGAACAGATGCGGGTGGAGATGGTCACCGAGATACTGCAAACAGGACGGAGCCGGTTCAAGAAGATGCGGGAGGAGATCTCTTCAATCGATGAAGAGTCGTGGACCGATGACCAAATGCGTGAAGAATTGACCCGATCTCTCTCGCTGCTAGAAGAGTCGCGGATGGAGTATAATACGACGATGGCGCGACTGAATGCCGCGATGGCGGACGGGGCCGCAGTCCATGCGGGCGAAGCTGATTCCGGTTCGCCGGTGCAAGCAGGCGGGCGAAGCACGCATTCCTTCGGCTACTGGTGTAAAGCTGGATTCGCATTTTTGCTTCCAGCGATGCTCTTTGTCACTGCGCTGATCGCGGTTCTCGTATACCTCTATCGTACATACGCGTAACACTTGTCCGTTTGCCGACGAATGCCAATGGATCTATCCGACCCAGAGAAAAAACCGGGAAAGAAGACGGGGGATCGCGGCACGGGAGATCTATTCGCGTGGGGCGCACAGCAGCGCGGGATCGAAAAGCCCGAGACTCTTTCCTCCCGTGAACCCGGCGGCGCGCGAAGCCTGTACGGGATTGAGCGTTCCAACGATCCCCCCCGCGGGAAGCCAAGTACTCTGGATTCCTACCTTTACAGCGGAAACGGGGGACGTCTTGAACCCGCCGGCCGCGACAGCACGGTGGTTCGAAATCGGGTGATGTTTTTGATTCTGTTTCTCGGTCTCATCATTTTCGTAGCGGTCCAGATGCTGGGGAAGTAAGGGTCACAAAGAGAAAATCGTTGCTTTCCAGCACGTGCGGCGCTATAGGAGAACACTGAGGACGAAGTAATCGCGGGCAGGCACATGTACCACGGGATTTCTGTATCCTGTTTACTTCGAGGTGGGCAAAGTTTTGAAAATTGCATTGGCATGTGGTGGTACCGGGGGCCACATTTTCCCAGGTGTCGCCACGGGCGAGATTTTGTCAGCCCGCGGGCATGAAGTCGTGCTCTGGCTGGCCGGGAAAGATGGGGAGGGTCACCTGGTTCGTGATTGGAGGGGAGAAGTCGTCACCGTCGCGGCAGAAGGGTTTTCCGAGGGCGTGTCCCCCCGGGCCATGAAAACCGCCTGGTCGCTGGTTCGGGCGGCGCGGACCTGCACCGGGATGATGCGAAACAATCCTCCCGACGTGCTGCTCGGCATGGGCAGTT